>JAVEVM010000207.1:0-6205 GCA_034005055.1 Desulforhabdus sp.
CATTGGAGAGGATGACTGAAATATCCCGTTTCAGTAATACGGGTAGTCCTTGATATTTCGGAAAAACCTTATCGAGGAATTCTTTTTTCTGGTTGTCGTTCAGCTTGGTTTTATTTTCCGCCTCGAACTTGGGGATGACAACGTTAATGATATAGGCGGCCTTTGCCTGTAAATTCATCAAATCTTCGTTGGATTCGTGAGCATCCGCCACCACATGGCCGTTCGTTACAATGTAGCCGTTCGGGTTGATGACAAAGCCGCTGCCCGTTCCTCCTCCCACGTTACCCTGCCATTTTCCTTCCGGACCGGTGACCTCCGCCTGTACGGAACAGGCAATGTGGACAACCGCCGGCTTGGCTTTGAACAAGGTCACTTGCAGCTCGGCTGCAGACCCTATGAACGGGACGGCAAAGCACATAACAAGAAACAGAAAACAGCCAACCAGCTTGACAGCTCTAAAGCAACCCTGCATCATCACCCACCCCCTTTGCTAGTTAATTATCGTCCATAGCTTCAACTGCCTACTCCAGACTTCCCGAGAATACGTTCACCTTTCGGTCAGAAGCTTCTGCCAATTTTCATCCGCGAAAGATTCACTTCCGATCTCCAGGGAAGATGCCACCCATGTGACCTACCTCTTTTGTTTTTTCGGTGAAGAATGAATTCTCTGTGAAACAATACACTTAAGTCTGTGGTATTGAAAAACGTTGCATCACGCCCTTGTATGCAATTTCGTCCCATGAATGACCCGCGTTCGCCTTGTATTCTGTCGCCGCTTCAACTCGAAATACGTTTGTGGCGCTTAAAAGCTTAGCCTTGAAGCGTTCAGAAAGCTGCTCTATTGCTGCTGCTACTGAAACGCGCGGACGATTAAAATTAGTAGACCGATGGCAAGATAAATAAAGCAAAGGTGACCAGAGGAGAGGGATCAAAGAGAGCAGGTTGAAAGGAACAGTCGAAGATGGCATGTTCGGAAGCCCACATCTAGCAACGCCATTAGTTCATTAGATTGATCCGGAAGTTTAAGCTATCCTCAGGCATATTCCTTGTCAACAGAATTTTCTCAGCAGTCCGAATCTGGCTCGGATGAAGCCGCGGAGTCAATATTGCGCTAGAGAATACGCCGGAGCCAGACCTGTTGGTTGAAAAGGATTTCTGCGAATTCCTCACGCCCCATTCCCCTGGGAATGGCGCACCGGTAGGTTTTTCGATTCATCCGAACGAGATCGTCCCAGGTCGACTGTTCGGTGATTTCCTGATACGGGACGTAGGAAGTAATCCTGACAGTAGCACCCTGGGAAATAAGCATCTTCACCCCCGCTACGAAAGCCGTTCGCTCATCTCCCGGAATGCCGAGCATCAGGAAACAATTGAGATTCACCTCAAAGCGCCGGCAGACTTGGGCAATTTCTACTAGGCAATCCGCTCCCTTGCGAATGCAGAGCAGGTCCCGTGCACGCGGCGCGAAAGTTTCCACGCCGACGCTGATGCGACGGCAGCCCCCGTCGGCCATGATCCGCACCAGTTCAGGGTCAAGCAGGTCCAAGGATGTGACGCATTTCCAGGGAAGAGCGTGCCGTTTCATTTCACGGGCAAAAGCGATGGCATATTCTCGATCCAGCGTGAAATTCGGACTGTATACCGAAAAATAATCAAAACCGTAGTCGCGAAATGCTCTTGTGATGAAATCAACAGCCGCTGCAAGATCCCTTCTGCGCTCCCTCATCCCCTCTACCAGAGGTGTCTTGCAGAAAGCACAACGCCGCCCACAGCCCCGACTCAAGGTAATCGAAAGCTCGGTCAGGCCGGGCAGGCCGGCTCGTTCCGTATTTACCAAAGCGGTCCGACCCCAATTCTTATAGTCCTCCAGGGGCAGCTTCTTCAGCAACGGGAATCCCCACTCGGCAGCTTCAATCCGCCTGCCGCTGCTCCTCGTATGGCGTGTCAGAACACCCTCAGAGCGTTCCGGCTGCCGGATAAACGAAGCCAGCGCATACTCCCAGTCACCGTCGCAGACCACGCCATCAACTCCTTTCTGCAGAAACGGCACCGGACAGTACATGCCGGGAGGCCCGTAGGTGAGAATGGCCGCATCGGTAAGGGCACGCAAGAGGTTGACTATGGGAGGGATATAAGAGAGGTTGTCAAAGTCGTGGTAGAGGATGACAAATTCCGGTCTAAATCTGGAAACTTGCCCGGCCAGCTCGTTCAAAGAGATGGAAGCGATGCCTGCATCGATCACTTCGAGCTGTGTTAGCCGGTTGAGATAACCGGCGACCTCCCCAAAGGCACAATAATGATAGCAGAGATTATCGTAGAGCATGGGACCGGGGGGCCAGAGGAGCAGTGCTCTGGGACCTTTATGCTTGAGCTTCACTGATTACACCTCCCAGCAAACGAAGCTTACCGGGCAAATCCTCGTAGCCTCTGTTCAAGTGCTGCCAGTCCTGGATGGCAGTCTTCCCATCGGTTGCCAGGGCAAGCAGCAGAAGGGAAGCGCAGGTACGGATGTCATGCCCTGAAACCATTGCACCCTGCAGTCGGGACGGGCCTTCCACATGAATGGCAGAACCGTTATATTCGAGTCGCGCGCTCATCTTTCTGAATTGCTCCACATAAAGGAACCTGTGGCTGAATACCCCTTCGGTGATCGTGCTCCGACCGGGAGCCTGAGTGAGACAAGCGGCCAAAATCGGATGGGAGTCCGTGTTGATGCACGGATAGGAACCGGTACTGAAGCTTACCGCCCGGAGCTGGTCGGTTCTGCCGCAACTGACCGACGCGGTCCCGAATGGTCTGGAGTCGGGCTCATTCATCAACTGCAATTCAGCGCCCATCCATGCAAGGACAGCCAGTTCACTCCCCATCCAAAAAAGCGGCAGATTTTCTACCGTTACCCGGCCGCCGCTGATGAAGCCTGCAGCCAACAAGGTCAAAGCTTCGGTCCAATCCAGGAGAATCGTATGGTCGACCGGCCGCAAACTGCCGGCTCCGGCTACAAAAAGGGTTTCACTTCCCTGCCCCCAAATCTGCACACCCATTTGCCGGAGCATCGCACACATATCGCGCAATTCCGGCCCCATAAAGGGCCTCCGGATAACCGTCATGCCGGGTGCGGTTGCCGTCAGAAGCACAGCCGTTTTGGTGAACATGGTGATGTCCCGGTAGGATATGCTTGAAAAATCAAGATGCCGGATCGGGTCCGGGCAGCCTTTCCTCACCGCCGTAATCGTTCTCTGCTCCAGGTCCAGGCTCAAGTCAAAGCCGAATCTCGCATACAGGTCGGCAATTTCCACCGGGTAGCGGGTATCGTCCACTCGGCATCCGCCCGGCAGCCCGATCGAGGCGGCATCGAAGCGGGAGGCGAGAACCGGGAGGAAAAGATAGGAACTGTGGAGTCTTTCGGTCAACTCGGGAGTGACGATGCGGTTTTCCATGGAAGACGCGTCAAGGAGCAGGGCTCCGGTATCTGAGCGCTCTATCCGAGCCCCCAGATACCCGGCGATGGAGAGCATCGCTTCTACGTCTTCGATTTTGGGAATATTGCGCAAAACCGCTCTATCCGGCAACAAAAGGGCTGCAGCGAGTGCCAGCATCGCTGAATATTTCGAGCCCGACGCCGAGACATTTCCAATCAGCTTTCTACCGCCTTCCACAACCAACCGGCTCCCTGCAGATGTCGCTTTAGCCATGCCGAATCCCCTGTTTGAAATTTCTTTGCTGCCATTGTATGAGAGAGAGAATCATTTTACGGGTATCGTTCGTCTTGAGCAATATAAGCCAGGAGATGCTAATGGTTCATATCGTTTTTCCGCCGGGTTGGATCAGCATTCACCCTCTGCAGCCGCTGGGGATCTCCACGGTGGCATCATGCTTGAGATCTGCGGGTGTCCATGCAAACGTAGTGGATTTTGAGATCATTATTCATGAGATGAACAGGAGCAATCCCGCAGAGCGCTTTCCGGTTGACAAATTCACTGATCCTTCCGCCTTTTCTGCATACATCACCAGCCATGAAAACCTCGACAATTTCTACAAGTCGTATCTTGCAGAAACTGAAAAACTGATGGCGCAGGCGAACTTGACTCAATCCAAAGCGGTCGTTTTTTCGATCATCGGCGAGCGCCAGTTCGTCGCTGCCGCAATTCTGGCCGGGGCTTTGCGGGAAAGGGGCATTCCAACCGTTGCGGGCGGATGTTTTGTACGTGACCATACCGCCTGGATTGCCTCGTTGGGCATTTTCGACGCTCTTTTCACCGGTTTCGACGGCAAGGGCTTGACGGATTTTTGCCGCCGGGTCCTGAATGGAAGTCGAAGCGCGAAAAAGCCACCAACGCCGGAAATATACTCGGCCGACGATCCTATGGATTCTCTGCCCAAACCGTTCTTTCCTGACTACCTGAGCCAACGCTATCGTCATTGCCTGAGGTCCATGTATAACACCGAAAATGAGCACCTGGTGCTGCAATATCGGATCGACCAGGGCTGCAACCGCCACTGCAGTTTCTGCACCCGATTTCATACAATTTACCGGCGGAAAACCGCCGAAAAGGTGGTCCGAGAGCTCCGTGAGCTCTCAGTCGAGCACAATGCCAACCTTTTCGGGCTGATTACAAACGCCGTCAACATAGATGAAGCATACTCCCTCCACCTTTTCAAAGAACTGGCTGAACAAAACGGCGGCTTGGAGTGGCACGCCTATGCATACCCGGATATTCACAAAGAAGAGCTGTTCCCGACAATGGCGGCAGCAGGGTGTCGTATCTTACGGTTCGGGCTGGAAACGGTGACTGACAAGATGCTGAAGGTGCTCAACAAACGCTTCACCGCCGCACACGCTGCTCGCTCTTTTGAACTGGCTCACCGGGAGGGCATTTGGGTGCAGGTGAGCCTTATGGTCGGGTGCCCGCAGGAGACGGAGGAAGATATCACGGCTGTGTGCAGCTTCATCGAGCGGCACCAGCATGTCATCGACAGCATCCGAATCAACCCGTTCTTCCTTCAAAAGCGATCCGCCATCTTCACCCGGCCTCAAGAATACGGAATCAGCATCCGCCCGCGGTGTGGATCTTTCGTCGGTTTCGACGAAGTGAACGGGCTGCCCTGGGAAGATAAAGTCGCTCATACCCTCAGGAGCATCGACAGGATTGATGCTACCCGTCGGCGGTGTGGCATCGGATATTTCGGCCTTTCGAGCAATCTGCTCCTTTGTGCCTTGCACGAAAACCGTACCAAAGCCAACACTAAGCAGTGGTTTGCCGTCGCCCATCCCTACACCCTTGAAAACATTTCTTCCGAGGCTATGAGATGGCGATTTTACCACGCCCATGAAATGACATTAAGTCCTTTTCGCGACGAATGGTCTTCAATTTACGGCTTGACCTTTGAACAGGGCCTCCAGCATGACCCAGCAAATCAGGGCTGATGGAGACAGATCGGCATTCGTTCCCACGCAGGAGCGTGGGGACGAGGAAACAGGGTGTGGGAACGAGCAAGTTCGGGTTGCTATGCGCAGGTTGTTAATATTGCGGGAGCGGAGGACGAGGGAATCAGAGCTGATGCGTAAATAGATTGGAGCCGGGTGGAGCAGGCTGCCGCTCTGTGAAACGGGCAGTTCCGGGCAGCATATCGGCTGCAGATTCAACCATACGGATCATATCCAACACCCGGGCATCCCTATTCTCCGGATTATCCAAGAAGGTGAGAACCATAACCTCTTCTCCTCCGATCGGCAAAAATACGGATAAACCGGTTATCAGCGAAGTCGAACCGTCGTTCAACGGTTCCTGAATGTTGTAGTGGAGCGCTACCGCAGCAGGATAATAACGCCGCCAGTCCTCAAGGGCCGAACGACTGTAATTTTTCAAGGAACGTTCCTTGCGGGCAATCAGATCGAGAAGAGTGCCCCCTGCCAGGTATTCTCCGGCTACGTTCAGCATTGGGGGGGTTAAGGTGCCAACCGGGCCAGTGAATGTGGTGGAGCGCGCCCCATCGTTTTCGGCACCCGCAAGCGGATGCCAGCCAACAGGAATAGAGATGGAAGCGGCAAGCCATTCCATCCTGACTTCCTGCAAGGGAGCGCCGGCCTGCGCTCGCTGCCACTGGAAAAAGCCCGCTACGCCCAAGATAGATAAACTTGCCATCATCAGTCCCAATTTTGTGCGAAAAGAAGCCCCCTTGCCGGAATCGGAGAAGATCGGAAGAG
>JAVEVM010000208.1:0-6168 GCA_034005055.1 Desulforhabdus sp.
CAACGCAATGGCGTCACTCTGGAGGCTCTCTGCAAGCTGAACGGCCTCAAGAAGAACTCCGTTATCAAACTGGGTCAGATTCTTAAGATCGGTCAACAAATCACTGTATCCGACACGACCGGTCGTTCTGAGCCCTCAAAGAGTCGAGCAGCCACCGGGAAAAAACCGAAAAGAAGCACTCATGTGGTCCAGGCCGGCGAGACGTTGGGGCAAATAGCGATAAAGCATGACATGGATTGTGGTACACTGTGCAAGTTGAACGGCATCAAAAAGACCTCCATTATAAAGAAAGGCCAGATCCTCAAGATCGGTCAAAGTGAAGTGGTGGCATCGACTCCCAAACAAGCGACTATCTCCGAACCTGCAAAAAATCGAGGAACCGCTCAAAAATCCAGCACTTATACGGTTCGCTCGGGCGACACGCTGTCCAAGATAGCCAGCAGCAGTAATATGGACTTAGCTACCCTTTGCAAGCTAAACGGGTTCAACAAGGACACGACTATCCGTCCCGGACAGAAATTGAAGATTGTCTCCCGCGAACAGGTCACAACAACCAAGCGATCTTCGGCAGACAAAAAGGAAAATGCGGCCAAGAAAAAGAGCTCTGCAAAAACGCATACCACCAAGAGTGGTGAAAATCTCTGGTCCATTGCACAAAAATACAATACAAGTACGCAGTTGATTTGCCAATTGAACGGCTTCTCCACCAAGAGCATCCTGCAGCCCGGCACAAAAATAAAGTTGCCGTAATTCGACTTTTAATTTTAGCCTTCCCTTTCTGTTAATTACTTGTTACCATAATAAGCTTTCAAAACGGGCACGTTTTCGGTGCCCGTTTTTGTTTTTTCTTTCGACCCGGGTGGCGGCCGAAAAATGAAAATGCATCCGCTTGCACCAAGAAAAGGATTAGAAGGGGAACCATGCAGAGTGATCTGGAAAGACTTAGAAATATCGGCATAAGTGCGCATATCGATTCCGGCAAAACGACTCTTACCGAAAGGATTCTATATTATACCCAACGCATCCACGCTATTCATGATGTGAAGGGCAAAGACGGCGTCGGTGCGACTATGGATTTCATGGAGCTCGAAAAAGAACGCGGCATCACCATTCAGTCTGCTGCCACTTACTGCAACTGGAAGGACTACTCGATCAACATCATCGATACTCCAGGGCACGTGGACTTCACTATCGAGGTTGAAAGAGCACTTCGCGTGCTAGACGGCGCTATCCTGGTGCTCTGTGCGGTAGGTGGCGTACAGTCGCAATCGGTTACGGTTGATCGTCAAATGGCTCGCTATAAAGTGCCCAGAATTGCCTTCATCAATAAGTGCGATCGCACCGGCGCCGATCCGTTCAGAGTAACTCGCCAGCTCAAAGAAAAGCTGAATCACAACGCCGTTCTTCTGCAGATTCCGCTGGGACTCGAATCAGATCACCGCGGGGTAATTGATCTCATCAGAATGAAAGCTCTTGCATTCGAGGGAGATCACGGCGAACAGATCATTGAGACGGAAATTCCTCAGGAACACCTAGAGTTGGCCCAAACCAAGCGCGATGAAATGCTCGACGCTGTTTCTCTTTTTTCCGATGAGCTCACCGAAGCGATCCTGGAAGAGCAGGTTACACAGGAATTGATATATGATGCCATCCGCGAGGGAACACTGTCCCTCCAACTGACGCCGGTTCTGCTTGGCTCGGCCTATAAGAACAAAGCTGTGCAAGAGCTTCTTGATGCAGTTTGCAGATATCTTCCAAGCCCCTTGGAAGCTGTCACCACCGCTCTCGACCTGGACCGGGATGAAGCGGAGGTTTCCATGCAAACCGCTACCGACCTTCCCTTGGTCATGCTGGCATTCAAGTTGGAAGTGAGCCGCTATGGGCAGCTGACCTATGTGCGCATCTACCAGGGCACCCTGCAAAAAGGGGACACGATCATCAACATGCGCACCGGGAAGAAATCCAAAGTGGGTCGAATTATCCGCATGCATGCCGATCAGTTGGAAGATATCGAGAGTGCATGTGCTGGAAATATTGTCGCATTGTTCGGCATCGATTGTGCCTCGGGGGATGCTTTTACAGACGGACAGGTGCGCTACTCGATGTCCTCCATGTATGTACCGGCGCCCGTTATTTCACTCGCCATCAAACCCAAGGACAACAAAGCGGAAATGAATGTGAGTAAGGCTCTCAGCCGCTTTACCAAAGAAGACCCGACATTCAGGACCTATCTCGATGAAGAGACCAACGAGACCATCATTTGCGGCATGGGTGAATTGCATCTGGACGTCTACGTGGAGAGAATGCGCCGTGAATACCAGGCGGAGGTTTCGGTCGGAATGCCTAAAGTGGCTTATCGAGAAACGATTAACCGTCGAGCGGATTTCAACTACACTCATAAGAAACAGACCGGGGGAGCCGGCCAGTTCGGTCGTGTGGCCGGTTATATCGAACCCAACTCTACAGACGACTACGAATTTGTAAATCGAATCGCCGGAGGGGCAATTCCCACAGAATTCGTACCTTCTTGTGACAAAGGTTTCCAGGCATGCCTCAAGAAAGGGTCTCTTGCCGGATTCCCGATTGTCGGCGTGAGAGTGATTATTAATGACGGCGCTGCCCATTCGGTCGATTCATCCGATATGGCTTTCCAACAGGCGGCTATCGGCGCTTTCCGGGAGGTCTATACAAAAGCTCAACCCATATTGCTGGAACCCTTGATGCGGGTCGTAGTTGAAGGGCCTGCTGAATTTCAGGGCACTGTACTGGGGACTCTCAATCAGAGGCGTGGTATGATCATAAGCACCTCCGAAGATGGGGCCTTCACCAGTGTAGAGGCGGAGGTGCCTCTTGCCGAAATGTTCGGCTATTCCACTGTATTGCGCTCTGCCACTCAAGGCAAAGCTGAGTTCACCATGGAATTTGCACGCTACAACGCCGTGCCCAAAAACATTGCCGAACAGGTGATTAAAGAGCAGAAAGAAAGTCAGAAGGCAGGATAGCATCCCTGGCGTCGAAGCTAATCATGGATCCCAGCCCGCCCAGGATTGAAAGAATATTTGAAATTTACCGGCATTCAAAATAAATTGGAATTTGGAGGTTATCGATGGATATGGAACAGCCCACAAGCCCGATCGGTGTGGAACTGGTGCAAAAGACTTTGGGAAGTCGGATTGAAACCGGCGAGCTCGGCGTTATGTTGGCGCGCGCCGGCGTTGGAAAAACTGCATGCCTGACTCACATAGCACTGGAACAGCTACTGAGCGGCTTGCCTGTGCTGCATGTGTGTCTCAATGAAGGCCCCGAAAAAATCAAACTGTGGTATCTTGAATTCTTGCGCAATATTGCCTCTTCCCAAGCTGGCTTCGACCTCGCTGGACTTCAACATCGCATCGAGCCGCTGCGCTTCATCCTGGCTTACTTGCATCAGACCTTCAGCCCGGATAAGCTGGAGCAAAGTCTGCGCAACTTGAAAGATCAGGCAAAATTCAACCCCTCGATGGTCATCGTGGATGGAATGGATTTCGATCATGTGAACCGACCAACTATCGAGACTCTCAAGAGTTTTGCCCAAGCCAATGGTGTTGCAATTTGGATGTCTGCCCGAACTCATCGGCATATCACCATTGTCAACGAACGCGGAATCCCGTATCCATGCAACGAGATGGACGATCTATTTGAGGCTATACTTTTGCTTGAACCGGTTCCACAGGCTGTTCAGCTGAAAGTGCTGAAGCATGCCCATGCGTACTTGCCCGAATATCCTTTGGTATTCCTCAATCCTCAGACCTATCTGCTGCAAACAGATTAAGTTCTTATCTTGCGATAAGAACTTTTTATGAGAGATTCGTATGGAAGACGATCTAATTTCCAGTCTGACCTATCAGGTTAAAGAAGAAGTCGTCGAGAATTATCTAACGGAGCGGCGCCTCCTGGAGCTGCAGACGGAAGACCTTGCCAGTCAAGCTGAATCGATGAAATTCAGCGCCTTGAGGACAGGTCGGCGGTTGAGTCGATTGGGCTACCTGGTGATCCATTCGGACATGCAGGAAAAGCTCATGCAGCTCCTCAAGATTCCAGAGCAGTGCTACTGGCGTGAATGCCTTAGCCAACAGTTTTCTCGTGGAGTTCGTTTCATTCGGGTTAAGGCGTTTACTGACAAAGCCAAATTTAGAAAACTTTTCCTGGAATCCTACACCCGATTCTACAAGCACATGGAGTCCTATCAGAAAGCATATGACAACTTAAAGGCCGAGTGCCAGGCAGTTAATCAAAACATAAAGCATTTTCATAAGAATTTCGATTTACTCACCATGATAAACTTTCTCAAAAGCTTGGATACCGTTACTCTGGAGAGAAAGGTCTTCCTCGGGGAGAATTTCACTCCCCAGGAACTGGCTTCCATCGACGAGAAGCTGCATTTGCACCCGGTCTCATTTGCGAAACTCGATGTACCTGCCCCCCTCGAGCTGCCGCAGCCGGAGCTCATTGAAGAGCCTTTGAGCGAACTTGCAGTAAATATCTACCGAAAATTCCAAACCGACGTGAAAAGGATCATGCAGTAGCCAAAGTCTAAATATCTACGGTCGATCGAATATGCCCCAGGCTTTTCCGCACCATAAATTCGCACCGTTCACAAAAATACAACCCCACCTCGTCCAAATGCTGCACTTTCGGGCTATACCTCATGACACACTTCGCATCATTACAATGATAAACTGACAGAGTATGGGCCACCTCGTGCACGGCGACTTTCGCCAGCCTCTCATAATAGCGGTCGAGCGGAGCAAATGAGCCATCGTAATTGTGTCTCAATCTGCAATCGGAGACAACCGCCACACGCCCCCCCAGTTCAGCCTCTCCGAAAACGTGAGTCAGAATGGGTGTGCACAGGTCTACATTTGTGACAGCGATAATCCGTGCAAAATGGGGAAAATTCAACTCAGCCAAATACTTCAAAATGAGCCCGGCATCATATTGCTGGCGTTGGAATTGGAAGGTATGGGCAGGAACTTCGTCTCTCCCTAACAGATCCACCGGAACTTCCAAGATTACCTGGATGTTCGCAGCCACTACGTGCCCCGCCACTTCGCCCACCGGTCCCAGCAGAATCACGCCCATGGAAGGGATTGGTCTCGATTTTGATTTCTTCATGAGCTGTGCTCAATTAGGGGGGCGAAGACCATATTTGCTGATCTTGTTGTGCAGTGTGGTCCGATTCACTGCCAGTAGTTTGGCTGCCTTGGAAATATTCCATTGGCACAGTTTCAAAATGCGGTCTATATGAATTTTTTCTACTTCTCTCATGGACTGAGGCATCACCTGCCCCGAAGATCGAAGCAGGAAGGCGAAGTCATCCTTGGTCAAGGAACGTCCTCTGGCGAGCACGACTGCGCGCTCGATTGCATTTTCAAGTTCGCGCACATTACCTGGCCACTCATACGCTTCTAGAAGCTCCAAAGCCGTCTGATCGATGCCGGTTATGGGTTTATTCGTCTCTCTTCGAAATCGGTCCAGGAAGTGTTGCGCCAGAATAGCAATATCCTCTTTACGCTTGCGCAGAGGAGGGACCTCGATTTCGATCACGTTCAAGCGAAAATAGAAGTCCTGCCTGAAATGCCCACGTTCGATCTCCTTCATCAGGTCGCGGTGGGTTGCGCTAATCAGACGAAAATCGGTTGGAACTTCCTTCGTTCCGCCGACTCGATGAAATTTCTTCTCTTCAAGCACCCGCAACAGGTCTACCTGCATCTTCAATGGAATTTCGCCGATTTCATCGAGGAAAAAAGTGCCCCCCTGAGCCATTTCGAGGCGGCCCTTTTTGGCTTTGGTGGCCCCCGTAAATGAACCGCTTTCATGGCCGAACAGTTCGCTCTCCAGCAGAGTCTCGGTGAAGGCTCCGCAGTTGATTGGGATAAAAGGACCATAGCAGCGATCACTTTTGGCATGAATGGCCTTGGCTACCAATTCCTTTCCCGTTCCGGTTTCACCGCGAAGCAAAATAGGAGAATCGACTTTGGACACTTTTTCGATCAGCTCAATCAGTTGCTGCATACACTTGGCCCCACCGACCAAATCCTCATACCTTACTCGGGTGGCCACGTGTTCACGCAACAGGATGTTCTCATCAATGATCTTCTTTTGCTGAATGAGCTTCTCCACGAGCAA
>JAVEVM010000209.1:0-6168 GCA_034005055.1 Desulforhabdus sp.
AAATTAGAAGCTCCGCGATATCGTATGAGTGACGTCCTGCCGAGCCGATCTCACCGGCTCGGCAGAATACCGCTCATGCGGGACACCGGAGAACACGGAATTGAAAGATTTTCAAACTTGAATTGTCAATTTATGGATGAGCTATCAGAGCTAGTCTGAAGCTCTTTTCGGCGGAATGAATCGCGAAGAAAAATGCGGATCTTTTCGCCCGTAAGCCCGAAATCCTTTCATTAAGGCCTGGGTCAGATGAGATCGGCGCAGATGGATGTTATCGTGATCGGGGCAGGTGCGGCGGGACTGATGTGTGCCATGGAGGCGGGAAGGCGAGGCCGCAGGGCTCTTGTTTTGGAACATACCGACAGAATATGCAGCAAGGTACGTATCTCAGGAGGAGGCCGCTGCAATTTCACGAATAGAAATGTCAGCAGCCGAAACTACCTTTCCCGGAATCTGCGCTTTTCCACATCGGCATTGTCGCGCTTCACCCCCACGGATTTCGTCTCCATGCTGGAAAAGCACCGGATCGGATTCCATGAAAAAGAAGAGGGGCAGCTCTTCTGCAACGAAAGCTCCCAAGCGATCATCGATATGCTTCAAGCCGAGTGCGAAAAGGCATCGGTAAACACCCTGCTGAACTGCAGGATTTCCGGAGTAGGCAAAGACTCCGGTTTTTCGGTTTCAACCAACCAGGGAACCTTCAACTGCGAATCCCTTGTTGTCGCAACCGGCGGCCTCTCCCTGCCAAATATCGGTGCAACTGAGCTCGGCTATTCAATTGCCAGACGGTTTGGATTGAAAGTTACAGCACTGAAGCCGGCACTCACCCCACTCAGGTTTTCTCGAGAGGATGCGGAGCTGTTCGGCCCTTTGGCCGGCATTTCCATCCATTCGGCTGTGCGCCACAGCGCAGTGGAATTTCGAGGCAATATCCTCTTCACCCACAACGGTCTCAGCGGTCCGGCCATACTTCAGGCTTCGTCTTATTGGAACCGGAACAGCAGCATCATTATCGATCTTTTTCCCGATATCGATATCTTCGACATCTTTATGAAAAAGCGTCATAGTAGAATGCTGCTGCCCACTTTGCTCGATCGATACCTGCCGGGGCGATTTGCCAAAATTTGGTGTAACCGCTACTGCCAATCCAAACCCCTCAACCAGTACTCCTCAAAAGAGCTTGATTCTATAGCCAAAAGTCTACATGGCTGGGAGATGTGGCCGGCGGGTGTAGAGGGCTTCAATAAAGCTGAGGTGACTTCAGGGGGCGTCGATACGAGCGAGCTGTCGTCCAAGACCATGGAATCTAAAAAGGTTCCAGGCCTGTATTTCGTGGGCGAAGTCATCGACGTTACAGGGCATCTCGGCGGGTATAACCTTCATTGGGCTTGGGCGTCCGGACATGCAGCGGGGCTGTTCGCCTAACTTCGTCAAAATCTTGAGCTCTCTGGTCGTGCGTAATCGAAAGGTTTTTTGAGTTGTCAGCGAAAGTCTTCCTAAGCTATTAAGGATTCTGTCCCAAAAATCAAAAAGGAGAATAGCAAGATGCATTGGTTGAGAACGTGCGCCTTCATTTTACTGGTTGTGTTCAGCTTCTTTCTGGGCGGATGTTGTGGCGGCAGCAAGGAAAAGGTAATAGAAAAGGAAACTGTGGTTGTTCCGAAAAGCGAAACAGCGCCCACGTTGGGAAAACAGCTGGAAGACCTCAGGGACGCCTACAGAAAGGGTGCCATTTCAGAGCAGGAATATGAAGCGGGCAAGAGGAGACTCCTGGGGCAGTAAGATAAGGACTGCCGATTGATGATGGGGCTGACATGTGCTCTCGATCCAAACTGTGCGTCGCTATTGGATTGGGCTTGATGTTGCTTGTCCTTGCCGATTCTTCCTGTTTCGCTTTTGATTTTTTGTTGAAAGGGCCGAAACAGGAGAAGCCGGCGGATCGGCAAATGCAAAGGGCCGTTGAAACATCTTGTGTGAAGCTGGCTTTTGAAACCGCCATCCGGTTTTATCAGAAAAGAATCTCGCCGGTAGGCGGCTTTGACCGATGCGGATTTCGACCCTCATGCTCGGCATACGGATACCAGGCAATTGCAGAGAATGGACCGGTGATTGGGCTCCTGATGACCGGAGACCGTCTTACCCGCTGCAACATCTGGAAAGAGCCCGGACCGGATTACACACTGCTTCCAAATGGGAAGCTCTATGACCCCCCATCGCAAAATCTTTTGCATGAAATGCCTTAAGGTCCACATTCTTTTCTGGTGCTCTACCTTACTTCTTCTTTTCAATGGCTTTCTGGCTTGTGCCCAAGAAAAGGGCATCTGGCTGACGGACCGGATTCAATTGAAGCTGGGAGACGCCTTCATGGAAGAAGGGGAATTTTATCGGGCCATTACAGAATACAAAAAACTACTGATCCTGTTCCCCGATTCTGAACAAGCCGACTATGCATTATTCAAAATCGGCATGGCTTACTATCAGGGTGAAGAATACGAATCAAGCGTGCAATCCCTCTCTACCCTCAGGGCGAATTACAAAGAGAGCAAGCACCTCGCACAGGCTCGGTATCTCCAGGGTATTAGCTATTGGAAGCTCAAGCAGTTGGAACAGGCCGGGGAGACCTTCGACAGCCTTGCAAAAGATTATCCCCAATCGCCTTTCGCACCTCTTTCTCTGGTGGCGGCTTCCCTGGTGGCCCTCGATGAAGAAAACACTGCAGAAAGCCGCAGCCGATTGGAGCAGCTGATAAGCCGCTACCCCGACGATTCGGCTGCCAGGAATGCGATCCGGGCCGCCCCTCTAATCAGCCGATACGAAAACCTTCCACAGAAATCGAAAGCTCTGGCTTCTGTCCTCTCTGCGGTCATACCTGGGACCGGTTATGTTTATGCAGGCCGATATGGCGATGGGATTACCGCTTTTTTTATCAACGGCCTCTGGATTGCCGGAGCTGTTACCGGCATTCAAGCTGAGTACTACGCAATATCCGGGGTATTGGCGGGAGTGGGACTGCCTTTCTATCTGGGAAACATCTATGGCTCCGCCAACGCCGCCAAGAAATGGAATCTGGAAGTCAAACGGAGCCTTCTGGACCAGGTTTACCTTGCCCTCGATTTTAAATTTTAATCCCGTTTAGAGTCGGATCCCACCATCAGTAGTAGCTCGATTCGTCCCAGCAGTGAGTGCATAAGCTCTTCTTGGGCAGACCGATGGATTCTACCAGATCCTCCAGTCTTTGATACTTCAGGCTGGTCAGGTGCAGCCTTCGACGGATCTCATCGACCATAGCCAGATGTTTTGGCGTTCCCGCCCGGCCGTACGCCTGCAGGTCCTTTTCGTCGGAGCCTTCCAGCTCGCGGATGACTTGACGACCGATCAGGTCAAGAGTGGAGCGGGAGGTGGAAAAATTTAGAAACTCGCAAGGAAAAATCAATGTCGGGCATGCTGCGCGCATGTGCACTTCTCTGGCCCCATAATCAAACAGGAGCTGGATATTTTCTTTGAGTTGAGTGCCGCGCACGATCGAGTCTTCACAAAACAGGAGGCGTTCGCCTTCAATCAATTTCTGTATGGGGATCAGCTTCATCCGCGCCACCAAGTCTCTCAGCTCTTGATTTTGAGGCATGAAGCTGCGCGGCCAGGTGGGGGTGTACTTCACAAAGGGGCGCCGGTAGGGTATCTTTTTTTCGTTTGCGTAACCGACCGCGTGCCCGATTCCGGAGTCCGGAATGCCCGCCACGCAGTCGACGCTGACATCGTCATTGCGGGCCAGTGCCGCGCCGCATGCGTTGCGCACAAATTCCACGTTGATGCCTTCGTACTCGGATGCCGGATAGCCGTAATAGACCCAGAGAAACGCGCAGATCTGCATCTGCGGACCCGGCTCCATCCGGCGCTCCCAGCCGTCTGCGGTCATGAAAACGACCTCTCCCGGCCCCAGAAACCGCTCCGTTTTGAACTTCAAGTTGGGGAAGGCGCAGGACTCCGAGCTCACCGCCACAGCACCCTCGCGGCGGCCGATAACCAAAGGAGTTCGCCCCAGTCGGTCGCGAGCCGCAAAAATGCCTTTTTCGGTAAGCAGCAGAAACGAGCATGAGCCTCGGATGGAAGCTTGCGCTCTGCGGATTCCGTCTTCGAAATTGCCTTCTTCGCAGATCAGCATGGCCACTACTTCGGTGGGGTTGATCATCCCCCCGGTGGTATCGGAGAAGTAGTGTCTGCGCTCAAAGGCTCTTTGCACCAATTCGGCGAGATTGCATATTTTGCCCACCGTCACAATTCCGAAGACGCCCAGATGCGAGCCGACGATCAGCGGCTGTGGGTCCGTGTCGCTGATCACTCCAATGCCGTTGTTGCCACGGAAGCTGGCCAGTTCGGGCTCGAATTTTGTTCGGAAATAGCTGTTTTCGATGTTGTGGATGGAGCGCTGGATGCCCTGGGCATTGCAGACCGCCATTCCTCCGCGCCTGGTACCAAGATGGGAATGATAATCGGTGCCGTAAAAAAGCTCGAAAATACATTCATCTTTCGAGACAACGCCAAACAAACCGCCCATTCAGTTACCTTTCTAGCATGAAGTTCCCGGTCTGCCTTAGAATCTCAATCTTTAGTGCTACCCGATCGATCCGGTCAGAATCCGGAGTATACAGGGTCAGGCTCGAGTGAAAGGCAGCGGGAGCGCAATAATAGCACCGAGGTTCCGTATATGTCTACCACCAGTAAGTCATTAGAATCGGCATTCGCTGGGAGCTTGTCCGAGAACACGCTTTTCATGTAACTCAGCCCTTTAGGGCGGCCACTCCAAGCAGGGCTAAAGCTCTGCGCTACATATTGTCGGCCAGTCTCCCAGGGTCATACTCCAGGATTCGCGCTGCTCGGAAATCCTGGTAAAGCTTTCGGGCAGACTTGACGATCTATTTAGAAAGAGAAAAGAGTGTGAAAATCAGTCCGTTGACCCCTCAATGGGAGGGAGAAAGATGTGGCAATACTCAAATCAAGCGCTAAATTGGTGGTGCGAGCTCCAGGGGCAAAACTTTGATGAAGTGACCTGGCAAATTTATCTCGGACAATTGAGCCTGACCGAGATCATCGCAGAGTACCTCGGAATGGCAACAATCGGCGGCTTACAATCGGCGCACTGCTGAGGATCAAATTCTCTGACCCGGCGGTTCAGTAACCCCGGATAGAGGAAAGAACGATGCTCGGAGTCGCAGCCTGACCTGCGGAGCAATCGTTAGTTGTTACGGCACGATGGCTGGGATCTCTGGCTCTTCGTCGATTAGCGGGATTCCGCTTGGGTTCAAGTCGGAGACTTGAATCATTTTGACATTTGAACAACTCCGTTGTGACCGTTGCATCCGACAGGGAGAAACAGGAATTGGTAGGTGGGAATCTGCTTTTGAACGGCTCCGGCCGGCTGGCATAAGAGCGCAAGAAACACTACGGTACCGACTGTCAAAAAGGGAGGTAACAATCGCATAATTTTTCTGAGAAGCTCATTCGTTGCCCGGCATCGATTCAACAGCCAGGCGAGCACGCCCAATGATCTTCTCTCTATCAAAAGCACTTGTGTGATCAGTCCTGACCCGTCTGCGGGGTCAGTCGCTCGAAATTGTCCCAGAAGGCCGGGAAGGATTTTCCAACAGCCTCGGCACCTCTGATCTCCACTCCTTCCACAACAAGCCCCAGCACAGCAAAAGCCATCGCGATCCTGTGATCATTGTGGGATTCTATGGGCGCATGCGGCGGGCGTACCTTCCCTCCTTCAATCACCAAGCCGTCAGGAAGCTCTTCAACCGCCACCCCAAATTTGCCGAGCTCTGTTGCAACCACGTGCAATCGATCCGACTCCTTAACCCGCAAATGGGAAACATTTCGAATCCGGCTGCGCCCTTCGGCACAAGCTGCAATGACTGCCAGGGTGGGCACCATATCCGGCATTTCGTTCATGTCCAGGTCGATTGCCTTAAGCCGTCCTTCGCCTTTGACGCTGACGCCATCTTCCTGCCACTGGATTCCGCACCCCATCCGCTGCAGTACGTTCAGCAGACGGCAGTCTCCCTGGCTGCTTTCAGGCGACAACGGATAAGTGAGAACTTCTCCCAGAGTGACCGCCGCTGCCGCCCAAAAAAAAGATGCCGACGAACAGTCAGCCTCTACTTGATAATCCAG
>JAVEVM010000210.1:0-6165 GCA_034005055.1 Desulforhabdus sp.
TGGCCTATATATGCGTGCATCATTGCCGGCAGGCTGGGCAGGCCGTGCATTCCGCTTCCTACAGCGCGCCCCCTGATTGGGTTGACGGCCGCTCTCGCATTTTCATTTTTTTGCATGTCGTTATCGGCTCCTGCCATTTCTTCGGCAGCGTTGCAGGCGACCGATTCAAATCTTCCCGAAGGGCAGCAGGTCGACTCTGGCGAAAACTGGCTGGACAGCATCAGGGCCGAATGGGGCGGCTATCTGAAGCTGCGCTGCTTTGTCTCCTGGCCCGGAACGGATTCCATTTTCGAACCGGTGGGCACAGGAACCTTTTATGACGGCAATGCCCAGTTCAGGCTGATCAATAAAATTCTTCTGGGCGATTGGGGCTATTTCGACACCCACTACGAGCTAATTCTTTCGGGTGGGGACACATGGAAGAAAGGCAGAGCTCTGAACGCGATTTTCCCGGTCGCTTTTGAAGATACATTTTTGCTCGGCGGACCGGTCAACGACGATCGCAGATTGTTCGATCTGAGCACGGTCATTAAGGAGACCAACGAGTATGTTCTCTACGGCCGAGTGGACAGGCTTTTTTTGACCCTGCTGCCTGAATGGGGAGCGGTTCGCATCGGTCGTCAGGCGATCACTTGGGGAAACGGCATGCTGTTCAATCCAATGGACCTGTTCAACCCCTTTTCCCCAACCGATATCGATCGGGAATACAAGATCGGTGATGACATGCTTGCCGTTCAGGCGCGAATATCTGAAATCGGAGACGTTCAATTTCTTTATGTGCCGAGGAATGATCCCGACAGCGGCGACCCTCGATGGAGCTCGTCATCGGTGGCCGGAAAATTCCATTTTACGGTGGGCTCGACCGAATTTGACCTCATGGCCGCGGGCCACTACGACGACGCTGTGGTCGGCGTCGGCAGCGTCGGCTATGTGGGTGGTGCCGCTTGGCGTGCGGATGCAACCTGGACTCTTTTACAGGACAAGGATTATCGCAACGGGTTCGTGTCATTGGTCGCAAACGTCGACTATTCATGGACATGGTGGCAGAAGAACCTCTACGGTTTTCTGGAGTTCTTTTATAGTGGCGTGGGAGAAGACAGCTATACCGGGGCCTTGACCGATCCTGATATCGTCGAGCGGCTGGATCGCGGCGAGCTGTTTACGCTGGGCAAATATTATTTGAGCGGTTCGCTGAGGATTGAACTGCACCCGTTGTTCAACGTCTTTTTCACCATCATCAACAACGTCGCCGATCCCTCCGGGATTCTTCAGCCGCGAGGCGTCTGGGATGTTACCGAAGATGTTCAGCTCATCTTTGGCAGTAACATCTTCTTCGGCAGGGGAGGTACCGAATTTGGCGGATTCGAGGTTCCGGGCACTGATCTGACCAATGCTCCGCCCAACAATGTTTACCTTTGGTTGAATTATTATTTTTAAACAGGAGCAAACATGTTCGACAAGAGCAGCGACCTCTTTCCAGTGAAGAACAACTATATCTATCTGGCTCATTGCGGCGTTTCGCCGCTTTATAGCGGAGCCTTGCGCAAAGAGCTGGAAATTGCCCGAGCTCAATGCGACACCGGTGCTTTGGCATTCAAACGATACGAGGACTATCTCGACGAGCTTCGCTCGGCCGCTGCCCGACTGTTCAAAACCTCACCCGAAAATCTCGCTTTTGTGAAAAATACTACCGAAGGGCTCAGCCTCATTGCCAATGGCTATCCTTTTGAAAAGGGCGATCGGATTATCAGTTATGTCCATGAATATCCGGCCAACCACTATCCGTGGAAATTACAGGAGCTGCGCGGCGTCGAACTTGTGCTGCTGCCGGATCGCGGCGACTTGTGCAGGTCCGCAGAGGGGAGGCCGTGCAGTTGGTCTATGGCGGACCTGGAGCAGTTGGTCGATAACAAAACTAGATTGATCGCACTCAGCCACGTGCAGTTCACCAGCGGCTTTGCCGCCGATCTCAAAGAGCTTGGCGAGCTCTGTCGAAGCCGCGGGATCGATCTGGTGGTCGATGCCGCCCAAAGCCTCGGGTGCCTGCCTCTCTACCCTGAAGAATACAATATTTCCGCCGTCGCATCATCCGGCTGGAAATGCCTGTTGGGGCCGGTTGGAACGGGATTGCTGTACACTTCCCAACCGTTTAGAGAAAGGCTGGGCCATGTTCTGGTGGGCGCAGAAGTCATGCGGCAGGGAACCGAGTATCTCGATCACCGTTGGCAGCCTCACCATAGCGCTCGGCGCTTCGAGTACAGCACCTCGCCCATAAGCCTTGCCGCCGGCCTCAAGGCCTGCATTGAAGAAATCCCGTTGCGCTATGAACCGGAAAATATCCGAACGGAAGTCTTTCGGCTTCAAGATATAATTTTAAGGACTTTAGACAGGGATCGATTCACACCGGTCGAATTTCAACCGGAGCACCGTTCCGGCATTCTTTCGCTCATTTGCAGGGACGATCCCGACGCCATTGCCAAGGTGCTGGAGAAACAGGGCGTGATCTGCTCCTGCCGCGGAGGCTACCTGAGGCTTGCTCCGCATTTCTACATCAGCGACGAAGAGATAAAAAGGGCCGTCTCCATACTCAATTCGGTGGAAGTTTAGGACTCCGGCAGCCTTCCCCCAAGTCAGGTTGCCGGCTCTTTCTGGCTTGTTACTTGATTATTCTCCCGCTCATTCATAGCTTTCGCCGTAAGGATGCGTTGGTATGTCTCTGCTAAGACATAAATCAGGAGAATCCTCGAAATACAGGAGTTGGAAAAATGAAAGTTCTGATTGTGTACTACAGCACTTACGGCAACGTTTATCAAATGGCCAAGCTCGTAGCAGAGGGAGTCAAAGAGGTGCAAGGAGCCGAACCGGTGTTGCGCACGGTGGCTGAATTGATGCCCCAATCCGTAATAGAATCCAGAGCCGATATGAAGGCTGGAAAAGAAATGCAAAAGGAGGTGCCGCTTGTCACAATGGATGATTTCAAAGAAGCCGCTGCCTTCGCTTTCGGCACGCCGACCCGGTTCGGCAATGTAGCTGCGCAGTTGAAAAATCAGATCGATCAATTGAGTGCCCTATGGCTCAAGGGTGAATTTGAAGGAAAACCGGCCGGCGTTTTTGTTTCGACCGGCACTCTGCACGGTGGACAGGAAACCACGATTCTTACTTTAATGGCGCCGTTGCTTCATCTCGGGATGGTCCTGGTGGGGGTTCCGTACTCGGTGCAGGAGCTTTTCACTACCCAGGGCGGCGGATCGCCCTACGGACCGGGACATATTGCGGGGGCGGATAACGGCAGGGCGATTGATCCCGAGGAGGCGGCAATCTGCAAGGCGTTCGGGCGTCGACTGGCATCGATTGCAATGCGACTGGCAAATGCATGAAAGGAGGCCTCTTTGGCGTGGGATCTGGATGAGCTGAGAAGCCATCGGGAAGTGATCGATCAGCTGGATTGGGAAATGACCCCTGAAAAGGCCGTGGAGACCTACCTGGAATGGGGGACCGGGTGGTCGCGAAAAGGCGATTTCATGCGTCACTCCAATCAGGAAAGCTATTACTTTGTCGTCTACGATTGGGAACAACCGTTGAGTGTCACGCTGGTGCGAAGAGACGTTAGAGACATGGAGGAGATTGCCAAAATCGATGCTCCCGAAGAATTGATCAGAAAAGCGATCCATGAAGCGGGCAGGAAGCCGGGAGTGGGTGTCTACGCTGTTAATGAAGAGCTCAAGGAATGGCTGCGGAAAGCTCTAAACTGCTGAGGAGTGCACTCGGTGTACGTGCGATTGTACTTCAGCTTATGCCGGCTTCTAAACGCAACATTACACTCTCGGCGTCCCGGGCTGCCCAGGGGCGCGCGGCTTTCTGCGCGTCCACTGGAACTTTCATTTCATCCTCTCCGTGGCATCCTCCGTAAAACAATCCCGGTGAGCTACCTACGTAGCACTGATCTTCCTCTGACCACTCGACGATCATTACATATCTTGCGCTGGCTTTCATTTCTTCCATTCCTCCGGTCACCCTCGGATTGCCGTTGTTCATTCACCGATGGGGAAAAACGAAGCATTGAACTGCCCGATCCCGGTGGTCCCTTGCAGGTTGTCAAAGAACTGGGGGAACTGAACGCCCGGCTACGGCTCGGCATGCTCTGGGAACCGCCCCGTGCGGACCCGCCAGCGGGGTGGTGTGGGGGCCGGCACGGTGGATGGATAAACCAGTCGCCCCGATGGAACCGAGTAGTAGAAATCTGCGCAAAGAATTCACCGGAAAATCCAAAGAGGAGATTATCGGTGTAGTGGAAGGAGACACTCCTGGCACAAAATCGGTTTATATCGATTTTGGAACAGGTGGCCCCACCGTCGGTGCCGGCGGTTATAGGTCACCGCATGACCGTGGCGATCTCAACGCCCCCGGTACGCAGGAGCAAATGAAAATGATTGGACAGCAGAGCCCATATATAGCAACTGGTCTCTGTTCCCTGCAAAATATCCCCCAACCGATCAAGAAAATTACTCCTGTTTTGATCGTCATCGAAAATCCGTCTTCGGGCGATCCCTCGAACTATGATGTGATGCAGTGCCCCCGGGGCATCTATGCGTGCTTTTGTTGGCATATCTCTCTATACATAAGGAAAGTATTGACGAGCCAAGTTTGCATGTTGAGAGCGTCCACTGGCTATGCTCTAACTACCCACGAGAGATCGAGCGAAAATTTTTGACATTACTCCGGAGAGAGAGTATCCAAAGGCCTTTTTGATCTGCTTACCACCATCATGTCACAATCCTGATAAAAGAAAAGACAGCGATCCCGTGCTGACTGCTGAAAAAAGCGGCAACAGGGAAGAGATAAAATGTCATCTGAGCGGCTTTGTTTTGCCAAGTGAACAACATGAACTGAAGGAGACATAGTGCGCCTACCGCGAATCTTACTCTTTGCGTCGGCTATTCTAGGGCTTTTGGGCCTTTTCAACTCGCCTGTTCAATCTGAGATTAGGGCTGAATCCAACTTCTCTGTTAGGAACGGCGGGCAGGTGGCTGTCGATGGCCGGAGCTTCGGCACCATAAGGGAATACTTTCTGTCCGACTATTTTAAGACCACGGGAAAACGCTGCGGAACAACGCTCCCGGAGCACTCTGAATCTGAAGCTCAGCCTTTGTTTAGGAGCCCCTCCGACTGCACTTTAGCCGCAACGGTAATTCAGGATGAATACTCACCCGAAGTTATCCTGACCATCCCTGTGGTAGTGCACATTATCCACAAGCTCGATGGAACAGGCAATCTCCAGGATGATCGTATAAATAGACAGATCAGGGTGCTGAATGAGGATTATGCAGCAATGGCGCACACCTTAGGCGAAAATGGGTTCAATACCAGAATCCAGTTCAAACTTGAAAAGATCACTCGGACCGCAAACGACTACTGGTTTGGCGATAACGATGAGATTGGCTACAAATCGACTCTTGGTTGGGATCAAAACCGCTACTGTAACATATACGTCAACTCGGCCAGCGGCTATCTCGGCTACGCTTATTTTCCAGCGGGCAATCCCGGTGTTCGGGATGGGCTGGTTATTCTTTATGAGGCTTTCGGCGGGCGAAATGAGGGGACAGCCCCCTATAACCAGGGTCGAACCGTGGCTCATGAGATGGGCCACTATCTTGGGCTATATCACACCTTTGAAGGTTACAACGCCTGCAGTAACACATACACGACCGGCGACCTGATTCTGGACACACCGGCCGAAAGCGAGGCGCATTTTGAGTGCATGCAGACGTACACGTGCAGCAGCATCGACGCCATTCACAACTACATGAATTATACCCCGGATGCCTGCATGGATCAGTTCACTCGGGAACAAGCCAACCGCATGGTGTGCTCACTGCTGAACTATCGCCCGAATCTCGTGACCATGACGCTCTCACCATCGATCATCTCACCACTTTTATTGCTGTTAAATGATTGAACATAAGGAGCTTACAGCCACATCCCATTCAGGCCTACGCCGGCACCGGTCCTTCAGCTTCTGTATTCACGTGCACCTGTGCTAGGGGACCGCCTCAATTTCAAGCAATCTCGTATCCGCCAGCAGGAGAAATCCCCAGCTCAGCATTCCGTCAAGAGTGAGGCCCGATTTGGGCAGTCCGCGCGGGCGATAAGGCAGCGGACCATGAT
>JAVEVM010000211.1:0-6164 GCA_034005055.1 Desulforhabdus sp.
GCGAATGCTAAAACCAGGGTTAATAGAACTGTAAGCTTCCTCATGTTTGCTCCTCCCGTTGGTAAGTTGCGTTGCTAAGCCTCTTTTTCACCCTTTTTGTTCAAGTCCGCGCCCTTGCGGCGCGATTCCAAAAACGGCTGTAAAGTCCGGCCAAAATCAAAGCAGCGCGAGGCAATGAAGGCGATGGCACCTGAGAGTGAGCTTGGGCAACTGGGAGAACAGCATCATCAGTCACAATCCTTAAGAATACAGACCTTCTCACCTGAAATCCCCACAAAGCTCGCACCGAAGTAGGATTCCTCAATGCGGGCACACCTCTGTTTTGAATAGGAGCGCTGATTTGTGCTTCGAGGCCAGATGAAAAGATGCCACGCGGCGGCCGTAACCGTTCCAATCGTCGCATTACACTATTATACGGTGCGCGCAAAGTCAAGCAGGGCGAGAAAAAGAAGATGATGCCAACAGTGCGCCTTAAGCGTTTTGCGGCATTATGCGGAAAGGATCTGCATGATTGAAATGATGGCGCCTTTACACGTTCTTGTTCTACATCATGAAAGACCACAGAACACCAGCGCCGATGGCGGATCCGATTACGCCTGCAATGTTGGGAGCCATGGCGTGCATCAGCAGATAGTTCCCGGCGTCTTCCTTGTTTCCGACCAGTTGCACGACTCGCGCCGAGTCCGGCACGGCCGATACGCCTGCCGCTCCCAATAGAGGATTGATTTTATTCCGGGTGAAGAGGTTCATGAGCTTGGCAAACAAAATTCCACCTGCAGTGGCAACCATGAAGGATGCCGCCCCCAGCATGAAGATGCCGACCGATTTGCCGGTTAGGAAAACGTCTGCCTGGGTTGAAGCGCCTACAGTGATGCCCAGAAGAATCGTGACAATATCAATCAAAGCGGTGCGGGCTGTTTGCGCTAACCGATCCGCAACGAGACATTCTTTGAGGAGATTGCCGAAGAAGAGCATACCCAGCAACGGCAAAGCAGCCGGGGCAAGAAAGCAGCACAGCAGGAATCCGATGATGGGAAAGATGATTTTTTCACGCTTGCTGACCGGTCTTGGATCGGGCATGCGAATGAGGCGCTCTCTTCTGGTGGTAAAGAGATACATGATAGGGGGTTGAATGACGGGGACCAGAGCCATATAGGAATAGGCCGCTATGGCAATTGGGCCGACCAGGTGGGGGGCCAGTTTGGCGGATAGGAAAATTGCCGTGGGACCATCCGCACCACCGATGATTCCAATGGAGGCCGATTCGGCAGGGGAAAACCCCAAAGCCAGAGCAGCCAGGAAGGTTAGGAATATCCCTAACTGAGCAGCAGCGCCAAGTATCATCAATCTGGGCTGCGCCAGCATGTAAGAAAAGTCGGTCATCGCCCCGATCCCCAAGAAGATAAGCGGCGGGTAAATCCCCTGGCGCACACCAAAATACAGGTAATTCAGTACGCTTCCCTGTTCATAAATACCCAGCCCGAATCCTTTGAATACCGGAATATTTCCCATGAGCACACCGAAACCTATCGGCACCAGCAACAGAGGTTCGTAATGTTTGGCTATCCCAAGATAAATGAAGATGCATCCGATCAAGATCATGATCAAATGACGATAGTCCGCCATGGCAAAACCGGTGTTCCCAAAAAAATCGAGCAATTGTTCCATTGATCTGCTTACTCCGTTAAGGCGCTTGATACGTGGCGGCATTTTGCAGTGAAAGAACGAGAAGATGAAATCAGGCTTCACCTTCCGCGCTGACAATTTGCACATCATTTCGCCATTTGTACAAGCCCACCTGGTCCCCTTCAGCTTCCACTATCAGGTGAAGCTTTAAGAAAGTGTCAAGATGATGGTGAGGGTGGGAAATACCGTGCAAGGAGGCTTTTTCCAGCAGTTGGAAAAGAGAAAAGGGCTCTCCCAGTCGATTGATGATCAGCTGGAATGCGTTTGCCGTTTCCACCTGTTGGCTTGTCAGAGCCATGCCGGTAGGTTTTGCCGCAGCGGGCTCGCCGGGTTCCTTGGGAACCGGCGGCTGTTGAACCGGCTGGGCCTCGGGCTTCGCTTTCAAAAATTGGAGCAGATCACCCTTTCGATCCCATAAATTCAGGACCTTTTGTAGGTTTGCCATTGCTGCCGCCAGGACTAAGAGTCCTGTAAACACGATAGAGATTCCCGCAATCGTGACAGCCCATCCGTTGGCTGCGTTGATCGCCTGCAGACCATACATTGCGACTCCCTGCTGTTGAGGATTATTCCTGTCTGACGGATTTGCCCTGCCGATACAGTCTGCGCTGCTCCATGACCCTGGCAATCTTATGCATCAGTCTTTGTCCAAAAGCCGCATCCATTTGAATCAGACGATACAGCTCCCGGCCGCTGAATCGATAAAGGCGCACATCGGAGAGGCACAGGGCGGTGGCGGTATAACGGAACGGGCTCACCAGTGAAGACCATCCCAAAGCATGGCCTTCTTCCCTCAGGGGCAAAGACCGGCCGTTGGGAAAGCAAAGCAGAATAGTTCCGGATTTCAACGTGTAGAGATAAGTTGCAGGCGTACCGGCATGAAATATCGCCTCCCCTTCGTTCCAACGGGTCAGGGAAGCTATGGACGCCAGGGCAGCCAGCTCTGATTCCTGAAAATCCTTAAAAAAATCCAGCTCTCTCAACTCTCTGGTCGATACCATTCATTCCCTCACTCACCTGTGTGTATTCTGATCGATGCAAGCTCTTGAAACAAGCTGGATTACTTTCGGCCTGCTTCGGCCGATCGCTTGCCATGGGCTGCTTGTCACTGGCTCGTTCGCCCTTTGACAGTCCCTAAGGAAGACCAATCGCTTAGCGATCTATTAGTTCAACAATTTGCGAAGAATATCAAGTTTAAACGTGGCTGGTGCGATCCGGAATCTATTGGATTTCGACTCACACGTGCTCTGCAAAGTTGAAGACGACGCCAATCCCAGCCAGACTTCAGATGAATCCCCAGTGGGCAGACTGGCATGCCTTTGGGCAGCCAGTCTGCATTTTGCCGGCTTAGCGTATCGGGCACTCGCCCACGCAGTCCGCCATGCGGGGAATAAAGCCGTAGGTGACGGCCAGCATTACGCCAACCAAACCTCCCAGCATATACCCTGTAAAGCCCCAGGCAAGAAGCCCGAAGAGCGATCCAACCACACCTGCGGACAGGATAATGTAGGAGTGCTCGCCGAAGAGCCGGCTTAAACTGGCGCGCATGCAATTGTTGGTACAAACAGCATTCTTCATATCGACCTCCTTTGGTCGAACCCTTTCGGATCGGCAGATAGTTGAAAATGCCAAAAGATCATCCTGCTTTCATGCACCTTCTGGCGGATTTCATTCCGTCTAAGCATCTTAAAGGTATGAATCTCCAATTGTCATCGCAATATGAAGATGGGGGGCATTCGGCCAAAGGATTTCCGCGGGCGTGTTTTGTCTGAAACAAAAGAGTCGGCTTTCGAGGGGCGGGGCTCTTTGACCGGTTCTGCGAAAGCCATCAGGAGGACAGGCGAGGAAGTGACCAGAGGTTAATGTCCCAGCCTGATTACCAGGCCCTGCATATTTTCTTTGCGGTTGAATTCGGCTGCAAATTTAAGGGCTTCTTCACGGCTGTCGAAGGAGCCCACCAGTACTCTTGTCCATCGTCCGCTCTCCGGCATATCGACAGTTTCCAAACGGGGCGCGTATCCTTTTGTTTTTAGCTTCTTTGCATAACTTTCCGCATTGCTCGCGTCTCTGACAGATGCAGCCAACAATGTAAAACGCTCAGTGACGATTTCAGCGGCCGATTCTTCCGGAGATTCGCTAGACTGTGATTTTGCAGGTATCGGTTTTTCGGAAGTGGCCTGCTTTGCCGATTTTGCCTGAGTGGGTGGAGGCTTCGGTCTGATCGGGTCTTGTTTTGGCTCGGGGGCAGAGCCGTCGATTTTGTCTGAGGAAGCGCCGGAGATTGGGTCGGCTCCATTTGTAAACGATTCGTAGTAATTGAGCGATTCCAGTATCTTTTGTGGGCTATCCCAGGTTTCGGCAGCGTTTTGAGCAGGTGGCGATGACTCTCGGGCAAGCCCCATAAAGCGCAGGACTTCGGCCCGCAAAGAAATGTCCCCGGTTTCTGCCAGAGGCAGTCCTCGTCCCACCAGGATGCCAAAGACAAACATCCAGGAAGCCACTAGAAAAAATCCAAGGAAAAAAATGAGAAGCTGGATGATGCCGAATTCGATGCGAAACCGCTTGCCCGTTCTTGCCTGACTGCTCGAGCCACTGCTACCTTTTGGAGATGCCATCAGTGATTCCCTCGCCGGCGCGGAAGCATTGTGGTTCTTTGTTGTGAGCAGTCGGGCATGCAGCACCTACATTTTTTGTGGAGCACTCACGCCCAAGAGCTTGAGTGCGTTGCCGATCACCAAACGGGTTGCAGCGGCCAAATAGAGCCGTGCCTGGGTTAAATCCGGGTCATCCCCAAGGATTCGATTCTGATTGTAATAGCTGTGAAAAAGAGAAACCAGTTCATTCAGGTAATAGGGGATTCGGTGCGGTTCCAGGCACCTGACAGAGCTGGCCAAAATCTCCGGATACTCGCCGAGCATCTTAATGAGAGCCAGCTCCTGGGGCAGAACCAGCATTTCCAGCCTGGGTGCAGATCCACCAGCCAGCCATTCGCAGGCGATTCTGCGCTCCACGGCTACCTCAAATATGCTGCACAGACGAGCGTGGGCATATTGAACATAATAGACCGGATTGTCATTGCTCTGGGTTTTGGCCACTTCCAGATCGAAATCGAGTGGACTGTCTGAGCGGCGGGTGAGGAAAATAAAGCGCGCGGCATCTCTGCCGACCTCATCTATTACTTCCCGCAAGGTCACAAATTCCCCTGCGCGCGTGGACATGGCAACGGGTTTGCCGGCCCGCAACAGGTTCACCAGCTGAACCAGGATTATCTGCAGGTCGCTTCGTTTTCGTCCCAACGCTTCAACTCCGGCCAGCATGCGCTCCACATAGCCGTGATGGTCGGCGCCCCAAATATCCACGACAATGTCGAAGCCGCGCTCGAATTTATTTTTATGGTATGCCAGATCCGAAGCGAAATAAGTACTCAACCCATTTGCACGAATAACGACCCGGTCCTTTTCATCGCCGAAGGCAGTGCTGCGGAACCACCTGGCTCCCTCTTCCTGATAGATGTAGCCGCGGGCTTCCAATGCATCGATAGTCTTTTCAATGGCATCTTCGTTATGAAGACTCTGCTCGCTGAACCACTGGTCAAATGAGACCCCAAAGATATCGAGGTCTTCCTTGATGCCGGCGAGGATGCGCTCCCCGGCAAAGCGGCTCAGCTCAGCTAGAATTTCATCGAGTGGGGTCTCGCGGTAACGGTCTCCGACTTCTGCGATCAGTTCTCGAGCCAGATCTCGCATGTAGTCGCCCTGGTAATGCCCGTCGGGAAATTCGACAGATTCCCCCAGTTCTTGTTGGTAGCGGTAATAGAGGCTGCGTCCGAGAGTCTCCATCTGGTTGCCGGCATCGTTGATATAATATTCCCGGTCAACAGCGTAACCGCATGCGGAAAAGATCGCGGCCAGCGCATCGCCCGTAGCTGCACCCCGCCCGTGGCCGATGTGCAGTGGGCCGGTGGGATTGGCACTGACAAACTCAACTTGCACTCGCTTGCCCCGGCCTATATTCTGCCGGCCGTAATTCTCGTCCCGGGCGTGAATTTCCTTCAATACTCGATGCCAGGCGTGAGGATGGACAAAGAAGTTGAGAAAGCCCGGACCGGCAATTTCCACTCTTTCAATGATATCCTCCGTGCTCTTAAGATTCTGGATAATTTCTTTGGCGATTTCCCGCGGATTGCGTCTGAGCGGGCGGGTCAAAGAGAGGGCAATGTTGCTTGCGTAGTCGCCGTGCTGCGATGCTTTTGGAATTTCGAGCTCGATGGCCAGGGCCAGGGCTCCCGCTTGTTCCGATGTTTTTAGCAGGGGCAGGATAGCTCCGGAAAGAGCCTCGAGAATGCGGTTGCGAACGAGCGCCATAATAATAGGGACCTCCTGGCTGGAAATTCGTAGTGAGCGCTCATTGGGAAAGCATTAGCGAACAAAGAGGCGCCAAAATGAGCTCTCAAGAAAATGTGAAATAGCAAAAAGAGC
>JAVEVM010000212.1:0-6162 GCA_034005055.1 Desulforhabdus sp.
TGGGTGGAATCCTTTGAATGTGATACGCGGGAGCTTGAGATCTCCATGGAGAGATTTCGCCGTGAAGTCCAGGTCATGGCTCAAACGCGTCACCCTAACGTGCTGCAGATCATAGACTATGGCTCCCTAAGCATTCAGCGGGGTGAAGGGGAGGTCCCCATCGAGTATCTCGTTATGGAATATGTCCCCGGCTCCAGTCTGCGCGACACGATGTCCGATGAAGGCTTTTATCCGGAAGAAGATCGGATGGAAGAATGGCTTGATAAATACTTCATGCCCTTGCTTGAAGGCGTGCAGGCGCTGCACGAACAGGGCATCGTTCATCGGGACCTCAAACCGGAAAATGTTCTGCTTGCCGGCGCCATCCCGAAGATTGCAGACTTTGGATTGGCTCGATCCTGTCTTCTAAAGCCCATCACCCAATCTATGCATATTCTGGGGACACCGCCCTATATGGCGCAGGAACAATTCATGGACTTGAAAAGAAGCGATGAGAGGGCGGACGTCTATGCCCTTGGCAAGATACTCTATGAAGCTGCTGCCGGTAGAACGAAGCCGGAGCGGATTCCTTTCAAACAGGCCGGCCTCAACAAACCTGAAGGTGCATTTTATCAGCAGCTGGATCGAATTATTCGGATGGCCACGGCTGAAGACAAAAACGACCGGCTGGCTTCGGTGGCGGCTTTAAAGCAAGCGCTCGATGGCGCTCGAAGTATATCGCATGGCCCTTTTCCAACCGCCTTCCCGGAACCGGTTAAACGCTTTGCAGGGATCGGTTATCAAAGAAAGAAGGCGTGGTTGGCAGGCTCAGCTGCATTGCTTTTGGCAGTCGGCCTTGTAGTCGTCACTCTGGTGCGGGAGCCGGACGGAGAGCGGAGGGCGGCACCTGCGACCACGGTGAGCCCGGCCGCCCCACCAAAAGAGCAGGGTTTGCCGGCCGTTATAGAAGCGCCGCCGACGAGCCTTAAGCGGGAGCTGCTGGGTAACGATGAAGCCGTATTAAAGTTGGTCCCCGGCGGCACTTCCGCTTACCCGGGCAACTTTGAAGACCTTCGCGGCAAATCGATCCGGCTGGAACCTTTTTATATGGATGCGACGTCGGTCACCAATCATCAATTCGTGCAGTTCCCGAATGCCGTGGCGGATAGGGTCAAGGTTGAAAACGGGGTCGTGCGGGAAGGAGAAAATATCTGGCTGCTGCTTGGGGAGGTTGCTGCGGGCTATGAGCCGATCGTTTTCACAGGGGAGAGGTTCCATGTGAAGACCGCGCACCACGCCGCGTGTCCCGTGCTACGCGTGACCGCCTACGGAGCTTCTGCTTATGCCGGCTATTACGGGCGGCGCCTGCCTGCACTTGCCGAGTGGTACCATGCACTTGCAGCCGGAATGGGGGAAGCGGACAATGAGGCCTCGTACCGCGCGGAAGCGAATCTGCCCATACCCTCACCGGTAATGGTCTATAAGCCCAACCGGTTCGGGATACGGGGGCTGAACGCAAACATCGGTGAGTGGGGCACCATAAAGCCGGCGGCACCTGACGAGCTTAACGGCGGGCAAATGCAGCACGTCATCCTGGGGGGAATCCCCAAAGCCGACCGGAAGGAGCCGGTACCCGCGCCGGTCCGGCGCTATCCGTGGGAAGCCTTCGACAAGGTCGGCTTCCGATGCGTGATGGATATCGAAGCAAAACAGTAGTAAGGGATTGCGAAAATACTGATGCCCCTTTAAACACCTCGTTCCCACGCTCCTGCGTTGGAACGCGTAAATTTGAAAAAGAGCTCAAAAGAGATCTCGATGGTTGCCATGAGCATCGGAAGCATCACGCACAAAGGGCTGGTCAGGAAATTCAATGAAGATCGCCTGCTTGTCGAACGGTTTGATGATGGGGCGGTTTTGGCGGCCGTGGCAGACGGAATGGGAGAGGGCAAAGGTGGAGCGTTGGCTGCGGAAACTGTGGTGCAGAGTCTGAGGAGCTTCGATCCGGACGGGAGAGAAATCGAAGATCAATTGACACATGCAATCAGGACCGCACATCAACATATTATTTCGATGGCCAAAGAGCATGCCGAACTGAGCAAAATGGGAACAACCGTTACGGCCATGTTTCTGCGGGAAGGTATTATCCATTGGGCGCATACCGGGGACAGCAGGGCCTACCTGTTTCGCGACGGGCACCTCATTCAGATAACCGACGACCACTCCATTACCGGGTTTCTCCTAAGACAACAAGAGATCACTGCAGATGAGGCCATAGATCACCCTCTGAGAAACGTGCTGCTGAGGTGTGTCGGCTGCGGCCCTCTGCAGGTAGACACGGGTGACCTTGAAGCGGCAGACGGTGACTTGGTCCTGCTGACAACGGACGGTCTCCACGACCACGTCACCATGGACAAGATGGTGTCGGTGTTGGGAGCGCCTGCCTTCCTCGATGTAAAATTAGAATCCCTGGCCGAGGCGGCTTTGAAGGCCGGGGGCAAAGATAACATCACGGCCGTGGCGGTGGAGATGTCGTTTCGTTAAGTCGAACTCCTCGAGAAACACTGAAAGCTCCTTTCAGCTCTTTGCAAGTCGTCAAAAAGTTTAGAAAATTGACGACGTGGTTATCAAGCGATGCTGAAAAGAATACTCAAAAGCATCGAACCAAAGCTTCTTTCCGTCAATTTGCCGAACAACTGAACAACAATGCAATATGGAGCTAGAGCTTGATTTTGTGTGCCTTATTGGATGTCACGCTTCATCGACTCGAGCTCCTCGCGGCTGATTTCTCCCCGGGCATAGCGCTTTTTCAGAATATCCAGGGGAGCATCCCGGCCGGGAAGGTCGACCCTGCTTTCGGTTTTGCCTGCGGTGACCAGCCAGCGAATGAACAACACAACCGCAATGATTATGAGAACCCAGAAAAACATCATGAAGATCCCTCCGATCCATCCCCAGTATCCTCCCATCATTCCCGGGCCATAGCCCCAAAACGGGCAGGGGGCGGACTGGGCAAGGGCATCTGCCAAAGGCAGAAATGCCGCAAGCGATGCAATGATCGGTGACGACACCAAAAAGTGTTTCGCGTTTTTTGTCATTTTCACCAGTTCCTTTCAACCTAAGCGGCTCGCCTCCTTAACCGGCCACACGACTCGATGACCGGATGCCGAAAAAGCCGAGCCGGTTTCTTTTGGGCCACGCTGCTGTACGAAAGCTCCCTCTGCTTCCCTGCTGCCTGGTGCTTTGCGTGACACGGGACGCAGAAGTGTCCCGCTGGTGCGTTCCCACGCAGAGCGTGGGAACGAGGTAAACAGGAAAGCCAGGCGCTGGAGCCCGGCTTGTCTTGCTTAACACCGCTCAGGCTCAGGCAATTACTCGCCGCTTTAGGGACGGCAAGGACGGCGCTGAAGCGGGCTTTGAGAGAAGGGTAAATCTGTCAATTGCTTACTTTCCGCGTGGCAGTGTCTCTCTTGATCCGGCTCACCAGTTGGATGTTGCCGCTCTGTTTGTCTATCAGCAGGTCGTTGAGCCAAACTCCGTCCCTGCTGTAGGCCTTGGCGCTGTAATAGCGTCCCTTGTTTTCCACATCCACCAGATCGTACTCCTACATTATTTTGCGGCGCAGGTTTTTTTCAATGATGAGCCTCGCGGTAACCGCGCTCATGCCTTCTTCGTCGGTCCGCAAGGAACTGACGTCTTCTGCAGCTTCGCCGGCTTCTTTGCCGGGAGCTCTCAAGTGTTCCCTATTCATATCATTCCTCCAGATTTATCGATGGGATTAACGGGATGAACACAAAAAAGAAAACAGAAACAAAATATCCTGTAAATCCTGTCCAGCCACCAAGTTGCAAGACAGCATGGCTCCGATCTTTGTCTGAGCAGCCTTGGACCGTGAACTAAACAATCTTGATCCACACAGCCCATTTCCTTTGCACACTTGCTGGTAACCGCAAAGGGAGCAATGGGCGTGCCATGGCCGCACCCTGTTGATTCACCGCGATTCTGCCGGGTGGCGGGAAAAAGCTGTCTGCGCCTCCTCGGGCTAATCGATATTTTTTATCTACCTTGATGGAGCCAACTGCGTCATGGTATCTGCCGGTGTTCACTCGCTCAGCGGCACCACCGTGCGATACTTGCCGCTGGGCGAGTGCTGCTGCGGCTCGACGGCCTGCTCGACAGTGACGTAAGCAGGCTCGTGCGCGGAGAGCAGACCCATGAGGTCGTCCTGCACAGCCTCTTATATCCGAGAAAGCTGGGCGCCCACCGCGGGGCGTAAACTCATGCGCAGACTGTTCGGCGTAATTTGCACAGCTCTTACGTTCATAGATCGCTCTGCTGAGTGCCGCGGCCACAACATGAGGTCGATTATTCACAAATCCCTTGGCGAGAAGGCAGTTGAAAGTTTGTTTCAATGGATTGCAGGAAACTTTCAAATACCGGGTAGCGCTCCATCCAATCAGGACGACAAACCCCTGCGCTCGCTGACCACCTGTGCGCACGCAGGCGACGTCACATCGAAAAGCCCGAAACCGCGGGTGAGATGCTGCACCCCCCAGGACAGAGGCTTTATTTGGTCCCTTATTCGTATGAGGTAGCTAAGCTCCGCCCCTTCCCGGTATGCCGGGCCGGGCTCAGTTTGCAGAGGAGAATTGGCCCCGCCTTGCCGACTGAAGAGGGTATGAATCTTGCCTCCGATGGTTAGTGTGTATTGATTGAGCACAGCGATACAAGAAACAGAGAGAAGGAGGAACGTCATGGAGAGTTTCGCAGAAGGCAGAATAGTTAAAGGTCGCATTGGTCTATGAATTGCCCCGAATACACGAGCGAGAAGGATGTGATAATCGGTTGAAAAAACATTCTCCACATGATGCTCACTCAAAACATCAGCCGGTGGTGCGGCCGTCAACTTTCCCTCCAAGCGGGATCGATCGAAGGCGGTATTTTGAAGATACACTGTATAATAAGAACATTAACTCTATTGGCAGCTTGTCCGAGCATCTCTTTTTGAGCTCGTAGTGACGGTGTTCTAATGGACAACGGAGACATAAGCTATGGAAAATGTGCAAGCCCCCCCGCGGGGGTCCAACAAAAGCTATCCAGCTCTGGTCTTTTTGTCAGAGGGATCGCAAAGCGAAGAGGAGTTACGGTGTCCGCACAACTGCGTGCTGCTTCGGGCCTGCTTAGAATCAACGAGTCAGACCTGGCTTGGATGATCGAGGAATTGACCAGAAACGCGGTGGAACACTCCGACCCCGGTAAAACAGTGACCATAAGCGTCAGTCGGCTAGCGGACGGATTTGCGGTCGCGGTTGCCGACCAGGGCCGCGGCATTGCCGCTGAAAATCTGACCAGGATTTTCGTGCCGTTTTTCACCACCAAGGAGAAAGGATCCGGCCTGGGACTCCCAGTATGCAGGAAAATCATGCGGGATAACGACGGGGACATTCTGGTGGAGAGCAAGCCCGGTGAAGGGAGCACGTTCACTCTGATATTTCCCGGGGCAATGGTAGGGAAGGGCGGGTGAAGCTCTGCAAAATCGACGGGACATCTCAATGTCGACTGTTTTCAGCGACTCGTTTTAGCCGGAGGGTAAAAATGAAGACGTTTTTTATGCTTCTAGTGATTTTTGCAGTGCTCGCGGGCGGCTTTTTCGCCTATATTCGGACCAACAGCATCATCATGAACAGAGTGGCGGCCACGAACATCAATAGAGGTTTGAGAGCGCTTAGTCGGGCTTCGAATTGTTTGACAAGATTTGCGGCGAGCATTGCCGGTAGGATTTGACAGACGGGAGGCGGGATTATGAAAGGTGCGGCGAGATTCTCGATATTGTTGCTGATCGTGGCAGTCACCTCGAGTTGTGCAACCGGAAAGGCTCGCCGGGATACGGGACTCATTTTAGCTTCTCGAACGGAGCCTGCATCACCGAGCGTGGAGCATCTCCCCGAGCTCAACGAACAGTCAGGATTGAACGATTACCTTGCTTACGCGGCGCTCAACAATGCCGGTCTCAAGGCGGCTTTTCTGCGCTGGCAGGCGGCCTTGGAGAAGATCCCTCAGGTGACCGCGCTTCCTGACCCTCGCTTCAGCTACGGTTACTATATACAGTCGGTAGAGACTCGGGTCGGACCTCAGAACAACCGGTTCGGCTTGCTGCAGACTTTTCCCTGGTTCGGAAAGCTTGAA
>JAVEVM010000213.1:0-6154 GCA_034005055.1 Desulforhabdus sp.
CGGTGACCGCCTTATAGAGCCCGGCTTCAGCCTTCGAGAGCCGGTAGGGCACGGTATAGGCAATGCGCTCGGGAAAGAGCGGCGTGCCATCGAACTTGAGGAGGCTTTCCTTCACCATCCGGCGCATCAGGTCAGAAGCGTCGACTACATGGACACCGTCACGGAAGCGGCCCTCGAAGCGATCGCCATCGAGCAGCGCCATGAAAAGTTGAAAGTCCGTTTCCTTGCCGTTATGTGGGGTCGCCGTCATAAGCAGAAAGTGCCGCGTCAGGGTTGAGAGAAGCTGGCCGAGCCGATAACGTTTGGTGTACTTCGTCTCTGTGCCGAATATCGTGGCCGACATCTTGTGCGCTTCGTCGCAGACCACTAAATCCCAGCGACAATCAGGTACTTTGAGCTTCTGCTGAACGTCTTCGTTGCGTGAGAGCTTGTCGAGCCGGGCAATTACGAGATTCGTCTCAAAGAACCAATTGCCGGTGCGAGCAGCCTCGAGCTTATCGTTGGTGAGTATCTCGAAGGGAAGATGAAAGCGACGGTAGAGCTCATCCTGCCATTGTTCTGCGAGGCTGCCCGGGCAGACAATGAGGCAGCGATGCAGGTCACCGCGGGCGATAAGCTCCTTGATGAGAAGGCCGGCCATGATCGTTTTGCCGGCTCCGGGATCGTCGGCGAGCAGGAAGCGAAGCGGCTGGCGCGGCAGCATAGCCTCATAGACTGCCGTGATCTGATGCGGCAGAGGGTCAACCAGTGAGGTATTCACCGCAAGCACCGGATCGAAGAGGTGTGCCAGGAGGATGCGATGTGCCTCAGAGACCAGGCGGAAAAGGGAGCCGTCGCCGTCGAAGCTCCAAGGTCGCCCTTGTTCCACAATATCCAGTCTCGACTCGTCGATTCGATAGAGCAGCTCGTTTGCCACCTTACCGGTGGGAGTCTTGTAAGTGAGCTCCAATGCCTCCGAGCCAAACCATTGAACGCTGACAACTGTGATAAGGCAGTCCGGCAGGAGGCCGCGCACCGCAGCACTCCGTTGAAGGTCTTCGAGTCGAATCATTCGGGTCCTTTAATGATAATCCTGCTCCGATTTCGTACTGGAAGGGCTGCTACCACCCGAAGCAAACACACGCGATACGGCAGGCAGACCAAGGAGTTGGGATGAGTGCGCGCGTCGTCCCGCTTTTCGGTCGACTGCGTGTATACCCCTCTGGAGAGCTTAAATCTATGTGATTTCCAGGTCCACTCCGCATTGATTCTATGAGTGATACCAAGTTGTCACAATTGGCAACAAAAGGCAAGACTCCATCAAAATGATTCTGATCAAAAAATTGAATGAGATCAAGAAGGTGTCAGATAAAATTGCCCCCTTCGACTCTTTCTGCCAAAAATAAGGTAAACTTGAGATTTGATCGAGCGGCTCTTTTGCGGGGAAGAAGAACCGGCGGCACATTCTTCAAAGTGACTGCGAATCAGCGCATGAAAATGCAAATGTTACCCAAAATGCAAAAACGGGCCAGGTGCGATCACCTGACCCGTTGATTTTCTTGGTCGGGACGACTGGATTCGAACCAGCGACCTCTGCGTCCCGAACGCAGCGCTCTACCAGGCTGAGCCACGTCCCGACTCGATTACGGAAGTCTATCTAACAGATAATGAAACGCCTGTCTAGGGTTTTCAGGGATGTTTCAAAGGACTGTCGACTGATTCGAACGGGTTCGAGAATACTTGCTCAACAACTTATAACATATTGATTTAGAGGCTCGCATTGGCGAGAATGTTTAACGGCTGGTTTTGCCAATGAATCCGCGAGAACCCTGGTTCGAAAAGTTCGCGAGCAAGCTCGCTCCTACTTTTCATAGTTTCAAGTACCTCGAAGGGAAATGAGGAGCTGCTTTGCGCTTAAAATGAGCAGGCAGCATAGACATTTAGAGAATTCCATGGAAGCCAAAGAAGCCACCTCATCTTCTTCGCCCGAGCCTGCCGAAACAGAACGGCATCCTCTTGCCGGGAAGGTGTCGGTCCTCCCCCATTCGCCAGGGGTCTATATATTTAAGGATGCCGAAGGCAAGAGGCTTTATGTGGGCAAAGCCATAGACCTCAGAAAGCGGGTGGGCAGCTATTTTCGGGGCGCCTCCGGAGAAAGCGTCAAGACCAGAGCGCTTTTGAGAAAAGCGACCGATCTTGATTACGTGATCACTTCGACGGAAAAAGAGGCGCTGCTTTTGGAGGCAAGCCTCATCAAACGGCACCGCCCCCGCTACAACGTGATTCTGCGCGACGACAAGAACTACCCCGCAGTGCGGATCGATCCCCGCGATCCTTTCCCCCGGCTCGAGATTGTTCGCCGTTTTCAAAAGGACGGAGCACTCTATTTTGGCCCCTACCCTTCCGCTCATTCCGTGCGAGAGACCCTGAAGCTGTTGAACCAGCTCTTTCCTTTGCGCCAGTGCAAAGGAAAGAACCTGATACCGCGAGAGCGCCCCTGTCTCAATTATTCACTTGGGCGCTGCCTGGGCGCCTGTGCCGGCAGAGTCGAACGGGAGCAGTACGGCAAGGTGGTTGAAGAAGTTGTTTTGTTTTTGCAGGGGAAGACCGACCTTCTACAGCAGCAGCTGCGCGAGCGTATGGAGGAGGCGGCAGAAGCCCTCGAGTTCGAGCGGGCCGCCTTTTACCGCGATAGGCTGCAGGCCGTTACAGCGACCCTGGAAAAACAGCACATCGTCTCAAGCCGCTTTCTTAACCAGGACGTGCTCGGAATTTTTCAGGAAGAGCACGGTACAGAAATCGCCATCCTGTTTGTTCGCCAGGGTGTCCTGGTCGGCCAGCGGAGCTTCGATATAAAAGAGGCGCAGGGCGAAGCGGATGAGCTGCTGGCGGCATTTATCCAGCAGTATTATAGTAACGGCCGGCAGATCCCGGATGAAATCCTTGTCCCGCTGCCCCTCGAAAGTCAGCCTATTTTAGAAGAATGGCTGGCCGAATCCAAAGGCAAGCATGTCCGCATCTGGCCCGTCAAGCGAGGAGACCGCAAGCATTTGCTCGAGCTTGCCGCAAACAATGCCAGGGAACGATTCGCCAGCCGGCGAAGGTGGCACAGGAAAGATTTCAAGCTCTTGGAAACCCTGCAAAGGCTGCTGAAGCTCCCCGCCCTTCCTCTGCGCATGGCTTGCGTCGATATTTCCAACATTCAGGGCCAGCATGCGGTAGGCGGTCTGGTGGTGTTCGAAAACGGCAAACCGGATAAGTCGTCCTATCGCCACTATCGGATTCACAGTAAAAGCGAGCCCGACGACACGGCCATGATGGCCGAGGTGATCGAGCGGCTCGTTCGCCAAGATCCCGAGCTTGCAGCAAGCCTGGATCTGCTGGTGCTGGACGGCGGCAAGGGACAGTTGAACACTGTTCATCGCCTTCTTAAGGAGATCGGTGCTGAAGGTCAGCTCCCCGTCATTTCCATCGCCAAGGAGCAGGAAGCGGACAGAGGCGAAAAAGGTCGAGGCATGTACGAAAAGATATATCTGCCGGGGCGCAAGAACCCGCTGTTCTTATCCCGCTTTCCGGATATCCTGCACCTTCTGCAAAGACTCCGTGACGAAACTCACCGTTTTGCCATAACACGCTATCAGAGCCGCCACCGGAGTGAACTGCTCAGCTCGGAGCTCGATTCTTTGCTCGGCATCGGCCCCAGGCGACGTCAGCTATTGCTCCAACAGTTCGGCAGTCTGGAAAGCCTTCGCATGGCAAGCCGTGAGGAGCTTGAAGCGGTACCGGGCATGCCAAAGAGTGTGGCGGAGACCATCTACGATTATTTTCATGAAGAAGTGAACGGGGAGGAGTGAGCTTGGAGCTTGGAGCGGGGAGCGGGGAGCGGGGAGCAGTGTGTTGACAGTGGTGAACCGTGAACGGTAGGCAGTGAGTAACAGAGTGATTCAGTGCCATGGGCGTGTCTTGGAATAATCTTGCTTCATTTTATTAAGGAGATCAGCCGAGCATGGGTTGGCAAAAAGGCGGGTTGGAATCCAGATCTTGTCAGCCTTCATAGATTCCCGCCTAAAATATGCGGGAATGACGGATAGCGGTCGGCGAGCTCAAGCTGGAGTGACCATCTGCAGCGAAGAAGCCACTTATACGCACCATGATCGTTCGCCATTTATCCCGCATCCTTCCCCACGGTATGCCCCCTGCTCTACGCTCTCTGCACCATGCTCCTTGCTCTTTGCTCACTCCAGCGGCAGGCGCTGCAGGAGCTTTTTGCCCATTGCACGCAGGTCGGGATCATCGAGCTTGGCCAGCAGCTCCTTTTCTTCCGGGGTGAGCCGGCGCAAGGGAGGCCTTTTCTTTTTCCTGGGCTTGAGGCTCTTTGATTTGAACTTCTCCAGCAGCCTGTAGTTGGGATTCAAAACGGGAAGTTCATCGGGAACTTCGGCCACGCGAATGATAATCTTTTCCACCAGCGGTTCGGGGCGGCCGCAGTTTATCTTCTCCAGCAATGCTTCCTTGTTCAATTCCAAATGGTGCTTCCAAACGGAATCGTAGGCGGAAATGGTCAGAATCTTTTTCTTGAGAGATTTTGGCTGGGAATAGCGGGCCACCTGTGGACCCACCAGTGCATCCCATTCACCGAGTGGATTGGCCTGGAAAGCACGATGGTTTTTAAGAAAGCTGCGCAGCAAAACATCTACCGGCAGTTCGTTGTCTCGGTCTCTCATTTTTCCGGACCGTCCGTCTCAGCTCTACCTTGTGCGGTCTGCTCCATACGCTGCAAAATAGCGTGCAGTTGATTGAATTGTTTTTGCAGAGCTTCCAGAATAATCGGCGTGTCGCTACTTTGAAAAGGCACGCGGGATACAAGCTGATCGTAGAAGAGAGCATCTACATTGGAAAGATGGAGATTTTCAAGTCGCCGCAAAAGGCCGCTGACCAAGTTGAAGAAGATAATCAGAAAGATGATCTGCACTATTGGCAGCAAGCTCGCCAGCACTGGTCCCAGTAAACCTTCAATTTCTGTCTGGGACCCCAATGCGGGCACCACCTGCAGGTAGAAAAGCCAACAGGTTTGCACCAGGGCCAGCAGAAGCAAGATCCACAGAAGCCAGCGAAAAGGTGCCCAGGAAGACCAGTAGACCTGCCAGTCGATCTCCTGCACCCGACGCTCTTTTTCTACCAATTCCTCAGATGAGAGTACCTCCTGGTGGTTGGCGAGCATCAGGCGCAACCTTTGAAAAGAGTGAAAAAAGAACCCGAGCGGAAACCGCCGCACTCTGTTCAAGACAGGCTCGACCGAAAACGATCTCTGCCGATTGGCGGAAGGACCTTCGAGGCTGCTTTCCGAACGATTCGGCGAGTTTTTGACCGGCTGTGCCAACATGTTTTTGACCACGTGCTTGCCCACATACTGGAGCAGCAGCCAGGCGAGCTTCCCGGCAAGAAACAGTACTACCACCAATAACAGGTACAGAATTATATTCCCCAAAGGGTCCACTCCGAGCCAATAGCGCTGAGTCCAAAAATTTGCTGTCTTGAGGACTTCGGGCCGGATAGAAGCAGAAACAGCGGCACCGTCATAACTTCTGCCATACAATCCCGCCAGGGGATAGGCAACCGCCAGGCAAGCCAGGAAGAAAACAAACCAGAAGAGCCTCTGAACAGCTTCATAACTTCTTATACTATATTTCATCCGGCCTCTCGAATTGTGCGGTTTTTTTGTTCGCGCTCGCCTGCTCGGTCGGCAGGCGGCCCTGCACCAGGAAGAGAATGCATCATACGGAAAGAATGTCAAGCCATTATAGCGCAAAAGGAGGGCGGCGGAAGGGTTGGGGGTTGCCAAGTGAATGCAGAATTCAGGAGTCGGAAGCCGGAAGGTGAAGCAATGTTTCGTTTTACCGACCGTCTCATGAGATTTCCGGCAACGCGCCTTGGTCCAACCGTACGTGCGCATAAAAAGCCCGCACTCCTGAATTTTTTAAGGTGCGCGGGCTGTTGGGTCAAGATGCGAAGTTCGATTTTAGACTCTGCCGGTCAATGACTTGGGAATCCTGCCCGTGTGAGCACATTCCGAACGCAGTCTGCGACCGATAATACGCTCCACCTGCGACCGACTTCGAGTACTTTATCCACGTCGAGTCCGGTGTCGATCCACATTTCGTCCATCATGACCCCC
>JAVEVM010000214.1:0-6152 GCA_034005055.1 Desulforhabdus sp.
CGATCTATCATAGCCCACGGCATCGTCCTGGGGCCGGGGGCAAACCACACATACGGAAGCCCTGAAAGGGCCGGAGACCTCAATTCAATCCCACATGAAACGTTCATCATACGGTACTCATGTTTCTCGAGAAGCTTCCAATATTCATCCTGAAGCTCATTTTGCGATGATCAAAACATACACGTGATCGGCGTGCCCCCGATCTGGATGGCATGATATGAATCGCTCCCGGACCGGATACTTACTTGTTGGATATCCCGCCCCTTCGGGGCAATCTCATGAAGCGCACTCGGCAACAATGTGCGGCGCAAAAGCTCCCCTGCAATTGCTCACTTCCGAACAAGAACAAATGAACCGTGGGTCTGTCATCTTCCTTCTTCGACTTCCGGAGTATCGGTATCGTCTCCACCACGGCGCAATTCCGTGCGAGCCCGCTCGGCCAATTTGGCGTATCCGGCGCGGATCTTCCGTAGATCTTTTTCCTCCAGTTCCTCCAAATCCAGCAACGCAATGTGCGCCCCTTCCGTCACCCGTATCAGCTCGTCCAATTTTACCTGCACCGCTTCGGCATCCCGATTCTGTGTGTTTTGAATCAGAAACACCATTAAAAAAGTGACGATCGTTGTTCCAGTGTTGATCACCAACTGCCAGGTATCACTGAATCCAAACACGAAACCGCTAACGGCCCAGAGCAGGATAATTCCGACCGCAACAACGAAGGTTGCCGGCCGTCCGGTTATTCGTGCTGTCAACTTTGCGAATTGTGAGAACCGCGAGACTGTTTTAGTGGGTTGCATCTGTTTCTCCTTTCCGTAAGAACAGGAAGGGTGACGTTCAAGCAGCTTTCAGCCGCTTTGCTATCAATATGTCCTTGTTTGGCACAGCGCAACGGTTCCAAGTTCCGCCACTGCTACCAGTCACGTTAAGCTCCGACAAGGTGCGTATCAAGAAACAGGCGAAGGGCGATTGCGTGTAAATTGCCGATGACTAGAACCACATGGCAGCGTCCCCACCGATCTACAATGCAAGGCGGCCTGGCTTTATGTCCCTTAAGTAATTGCGAAAAATTAAAGGATGGATCGGCCAGATCCGATAAGAGAGATGTGTATCAAATTAATACTTGGGTGTTTGACTGATCTGTGATAGGCAACATCCGTTGCACCTGGATATGAAAATCCCACTTGCCGCTTCCCCGCAGATGTTGAAACTTGCTGATTTGATCCAAATACGCTTCCGCTAGTCGAATTTCCAGCTTTATAGAAGAAGCTCAAACCGGGAGAAAACTTGCTCCCGCTCCACCCGACGGGTGGCGCCGGGTCTCGCATGTTGTTGGTCAAAGTCTGAAAACCATGAGCCATCGACAGTATCAATCGGTCTATTGATCAAGAGAGCGGATGTGCTTTGTTCTGCTCTTTAAGCGATAATAACGGGGGGGACATGATAACTTCGGATAATCAGGGCTCGAAAATAGGTGTCGCTATTATCGGAGCCGGGCAGGGCAGTTGCGATATTCTAAATGAATTGCTGAAAGAAGAGGGAGTTGATTTTGTCGGCGTTTGGGACAGCAACCGGGACGCTCCGGGGATCAACCTGGCACGCCGGCACAATATTGCGGTAGCTCATGATTTGAACGATCTCATGCAAAAGGTTCCGGACGTAATCATCGATACCATAGGGACCGCTAAAATTGTATCCCGGTTGCGCGAGCACAAACCCGACCGTTCCGAGGTAATCGGAGGCAATAGCTTAAAGGTCTTTATGAACCTGATCGATAAGCGCCGCCGGTCGGAGGAGAATGCCAAAGCCCTGCTAAGCGATACGAAGGCGCTGTATCATCTCAGCATTTCCATCCTGGCCGCCGACTCTCTCGAAGCTGCTCTCGATATTGTTCTCCGGGAGGCTCTCAGAATCCTCAACGCGCCCGCCGGTAGTATCGCATTGTATGATGAAAAATCCAACACCATGAATTTGAAGGCTTTGGAAGGCTTTCCGGAGAGCTTTTCCAAAGTGGCCAGATGGACCGTGCGACCGGGAGGCATGACCGAGCACATTCTCTTAAAAAAGGTGCCCACAGTTATCGATGATGTGAAGGATTTTATGTTCGTCAACAATAAGGTTCTTCTTGAAGCCGGCATCAAAAGCCTGATTGCCTTTCCCTTCCGGGCCAACGGGAGAAACGTCGGCATATTGTATATAGATGATTATCGGCCGAGGCACTGGAAATCGCGCGAAATAGGCTTTCTCACCCTGCTCAGTGTGCAGGCGGCCGTAGCTATTGAAAAATTCAAATTGATCGAGGACATTTCTGCTACCAGGGCCTATCTGGAGAATGTGCTCGATAATTCCGCCGATGTAATCGTCACGACCGACAAACATAGAAGAATTGTAGAGTTCAACCAGGGCGCGTCGAGAATCCTCGGCTATTCCAGGGATGAGATGGTGGGTACACCGGTCGAAGAGCTCTGGGTAAGACCTGCGGAGCGCAACGAGGTGCTCGCTGCCATGCACCAATCCGGTTACATCAGCAATTACGAGACCCAGCTGAAAACCAAGAGCGGCGATATCGTCGATGTCAGCATTACGCTCTCGTACTTGAACGGCGGCAACGGAGGGCAATCGGGTACGGTGGGGATCAGCAAGGATATAACCGAAAAGAAGCGCCTAGCTCGGGCAGTTGATGAGAGGAATCGCGAGCTCCAGGAACTGAACGAAAAGCTCGAGGCAAAGGTGATCGAAAGGACAGCTGAGCTGCGTGAGGCCAATAGGGCACTGGAAAGATCCAACGAACTGAAGAGCAAGTTCATCGCTACCATGAGTCATGAGCTGAGAACACCACTCAACTCCATTCTCGGCTTTTCCGAGCTCCTCATGGCGGACCCGGTTCACCCTCTTTCGGAAAAGCAGAAGCGATATGCATCAAACGTATTCAACTCCGGCAGCCATCTGCTCCAGCTCATCAACAACATTCTCGATCTGGCAAAAATAGAATCGGGCAAAATGGAGCTCAACTATGAGAGCATTCCATTGCAGCGGGTCATCTGCGAAGTTGAATCCGTGGTAAGGCCTCTGGCAGACAAAAAGAACCAGAGGCTCACGATAAGCTCGATCGACAAAGTCCCCCTGATCAGGGCCGATCGAGTGAAGTTCAAACAGATCTTGTATAATCTTCTGTCCAATTCCATAAAATTCACCCCGGACGGTGGAGACATCATCATCGAAGCGGGAATTATGAAAGACTCCATTGACGCCTCCCCAGCTGCCGAGAGCTTACGGCGTTTTGAGAGGGATTTTTTTATCTTGAGCGTGCAGGACACGGGAATTGGGATCAAACAGGAGGATCAAGGGCGAATATTCGGGGAATTCGAACAGGTAGACAACAGTTTTGCCAGGCGCTTTGAAGGAACGGGGCTTGGTCTTGCGCTCACTCGAAGGCTGATCGAGCTCCACGGGGGCGAGATTCGCGTGGAGAGTGAAGAGGGCAAAGGCAGCAAGTTCATGCTGCTGATGCCTCTCATGGAGAAGGTGGCCATTACAGACGGGCACTCGGGGCAAGCGAATGATGTTTGCAAGCCGTCCTATGATGCGGGCAGCTTCTTCAAAAGCAAAAAGAAGGGAGGGCTCCTAATACTGGTCATCGAAGATGATCTTCAGACCTCCGAGCTGATGACCCTCTATCTGGTCCAGGGCGGTTATCGGGTTGCTCATGCTTTCAGCGGGGACGATGCCATCAAGCGAATAAAAGAGTTGAAGCCGTTTGCCGTCATTCTCGACATAATGCTTCCGGGCAAGGACGGGTGGGAGATCCTGCAGGAAATGAAATCAATTGCCGAGTTGAAGGATATCCCGGTGATAATCTCCTCCATCATTGACAACAATGAGTTGGGCTTCGCGCTGGGAGCTTCGGACTACCTGGTCAAACCGATAGACAAGAACAACCTGTTCGAAAAGCTCAGCGAGTTGAGCCTTGCCGCAAAGAAGCGCAGGAAGCCCGTAAACATCCTTTGCGTTGACGATGATAAACAGGCACTGGAGCTTCTGGAATCCATTCTGGAGCCGGCCGGCTATACCGTCATCACTTCCAGCTCCGGTAAAGAGGGGGTGGAGAAGGCGATGCTGCTGAAACCCGACCTAATTATCCTTGACCTGATGATGCCCGACGTGGACGGCTTTGAAGTGACCCGGGTGCTGAAAGAGAATCCGGCCACTATGGATATTCCCATCTTCATCCTCACTGCCAAAGACCTTACCTTGCAGGACAGGCTGCAGCTGGCCGGCAAAATTGAAAACTACATGCAGAAGAAGTATTTCTCCAAAGACGACCTGCTAGTGCATATGAAAGACCTGGAGCTGACTTATCCGGTGCGGGCCGGCTTGCTCGACGAAGTGAGCGGGCTGCTCGACTACAGCTACTTTCAGATCAGACTGGCACAAGAAGCCTCAAGGGCGGAAAGATACAAGGGCACTTTCTCAGTCATCATGGTCGACCTGGATCATTTTACCGAATACATTGCGGCCAACGGCATGCGCCAGGCCAATATCTGCATAAGAAAGATCGCTGAATTCTTGAAAAAATCCACACGAGCTTCCGATACCATCGTACGCTACGGGATTGACGAGTTCGCTATAATTCTGAGCAATACAGTGAAGGAAATGGCGGGCGTGGTTGCCAAGCGCATATTGTCTTACATCGACGACTACCCGTTCTACGGCGAAGAGCTCACGCCGGAAGGAAAGTTGAAGGCGAGCATTGCAATCGTGAATCACCCCCGGGATGCAGGTCCACCCGAAGAGATCATAGCGAAGGCTCATGAGCTGATGAGAAAGATCAAGCAAAATGGCGGAGGGAGCATTCAGACATATGAACACTAAGAAGAAGCCCAGAATATTGGTTGTCGAGGATAATCCGGCCAATCTGGAGCTGTTTCTCGACATTCTTGAGATCGGCGGGTACGAGAGCTTCCACACATCCCAAGGCGGAGAAGCCATAGAAATTGCCGCACGAGAAGTTCCGGATCTCATCTTGCTCGATATCCAGCTGCCGGGAATGGACGGCCTGGCCGTGGTCAAAGCGCTGCGATCGATGCGCGCCACAAAGGACATCAAAACAATCGCCCTCACCGCCTATGCCATGAAAGGCGATCGGGAAATGTTCCTGGAAAAAGGGTTCGATGGATATATCGCAAAGCCCGTAGCGGTTCAGGGATTTTTGCAGACGATCGAAGGGTACCTGCAGCCGCAAGAGACCGCAAGCTCCGCTCAGATGGAGTAGGGACTAGCAGAAGAGAAAATTTCGCCAGGTCAAAGCCGCATCAGCGCTTTTTGAGCGGAGCTCGGGAGCTTCATGGAAGATGCTGGCACTGAACAGAGTGTGAGGGAATCATCAATCCTGTATTCACCGGCTGCTGGAGGCGAGTGCCTGTAATTCGGTGCTCTTGCCTCCGGACAATCCCCCCCGAAAAGAGATCCCCAAAAGAAACGTTAAGCCAGAATGCGAAACTATGTTAATAGGTAGAATGACTGACAAGGTGTATCGAATAACCCGGCGAGATACGCCTTATGCGGTTTCTCTGGGAAGCTTCTTCTTACATGGCGCAGCCTCTCTCCAAACGAGAGCGCGGCATCCTGAAAAACGAGGTATCGTTAGGCGCAGATGGATATTAAGGGGCTGATTTTTGCTGTTTAACGCTTAAGGAGAACATCGCCAGATGGTGGATACGAGCGGTTCATCTCAATCTCAAGCCAAAAAAAATCGGAACAGGAAACAAAGACTGCCTTTGGTGATCGGCATTCTGACCATCAGCGTCATCTTGACGGCGGCATATTGGTGGCTCTTCATGCGCAATCGCGTGTCGACCGATAACGCCTACGTGAAGGCGGACAGCGCGGTGGTGAGCAGTCGTGTGCCGGGAACGATTTTCAAGCTGATGGTCGACAATGATGATTATGTCGCCGTAGGGGATGTTTTGCTGCAGTTGGACCCAAGAGACTATCAGGCTGAAGTGGACAGAAAACAGGCGGCTTTGACCAGAACAGAGGCTGAAATCGAAGTCGCAGAGGTGACTATAAGAATTACCGAATCTTCCACCAAAGCGCAAGTGGCTGTGGCACAGGCCATGGAGAAAGCGGCCCGGGACCGGGAAACTGAAGCCCGC
>JAVEVM010000215.1:0-6144 GCA_034005055.1 Desulforhabdus sp.
TTGAGGTTCACATTTTCGATCACCACCCTTCCGCCGAAGATGACATTCGGGGAGATATCGAGATTATCGAACCGGTTGGTGCCACCGTCACGATTCTGTCACTTATGATCCAGCAGAAGGGCATTTCGGTATCCGCGGAAGAAGCCACCATTATGAGCCTTGGCCTGTATGAAGACACCGGCTCTTTTACCTTCAACTCTACCACCGCGCGTGATTTTGAGGCGGCGGCTTTTTTACGCAGCTGTGGTGCCGATCTCAATGTGGTCGCCGATATGATGACCCAAGAGCTGACGGCCGAGCAAGTGGGACTGCTGAACGAACTGATTCGCTCTGCCCGCACTTACAACATCCACGGAATCGAAGTGTGCGTGGCCACCGTTTCCGTGGAAAAATATGTCGGAGAATTTGCCGTTCTGGTTCACAAGCTGAAGGACATCGAAAATCTCGATGTGATCTTCGCTCTGGGAAGGATGGAAGACCGCATCTATTTGGTGGCGAGAAGTCGTATTCCGGAAGTGAATGTCGGCACGGTGGCCTCCTACTTCGGGGGAGGAGGCCATTCTACGGCTGCATCGGCCACCATTCGGGACCTGACTTTGATACAGGCGGAAGATCGTCTGATTGAAGTGTTGAAAAGCCATATCGGCCCATTTCCAACCGCTGCGAACCTGATGAACCATCCGGTGATTTACTCCGAGGCGGATGCGGATATGGGCACCGCCGCCACTACCATGGTCAAGTACAACATCAACGCTATGCCGGTTATGCATGAAGGAGCCATTGTCGGCCTCATCAATCGCCAGGTGACGGAAAAGGCGGTTTACCATGGCTTGGAGGACCAGAAAGTGCGCGAATTCATGAATTCGGATTTTGCCACTGTCGGTCCGCAGGCGACCCTGTTGGATATTCAAACCTTTCTGGTCGAGCACCAGCAGCGCATTCTGCCGGTCATGGAAAACGGAGAGATCAAGGGAGTCATCACCCGAAGAGATCTGCTCAACTACCTGGTGTCGGATCATTCCAACCGGCCCACCGCACTTTACGACGACTTGAACGACACGCACTGGCCCAAGCGAAAGAATATAGTCGGGGTTGTTAACGAGCAGCTTCCTCCCGAAGTAATCAAGATCCTCAGGAATACGGGGAAATTGGCAGAGCGCCTGGAATACAAGGCCTACGCCGTGGGCGGTTTTGTCAGAGACTTGTTATTGCGGCGGCCGAATCTCGATATCGATATCGTGATAGAAGGGGACGGAATTGAGTTTGCCCGACAATTTGCGGAAAAATGCGGGGTTCGTGCGCGCTATCATAAGAAGTTCAATACGGCCGTTCTCATCTTTGCGGACGGCCTTAGAATTGACGTTGCAACGGCCCGTTTTGAATACTACCAGTATCCGGCGGCCCTGCCCATCGTGGAATTCGGCTCGCTCAAGATGGATCTGTATCGCCGTGATTTCACTATCAATACATTGGCCATAGCGCTCAGTCCCGGCGAGTTCGGCCAGTTGATCGATTTCTTTGGCGGCCAGAGAGATCTGAAGGAAAAAAGCGTAAGGGTGCTGCATAACCTCAGCTTTGTTGAAGACCCGACGCGCATTCTGCGGGCGATCCGATTCGAGCAGCGGTTCGGCTTTCGTATCGGGAAACAGACCGCCTCGTTGATTCGTAATGCCGTGCAGATGGGATTGATAGAAAAGTTATGGGGACACCGGTTCTTCCATGAAATTCAGCTCATTCTGATGGAAGACGATCCCCTTCCGGCGATCCGCAGAATGGCTGAATTCGGAGTACTGCCGATCCTGTCGGCAAAAATGCATTTCGACCGGAAAACCGAAGAATTCTTTACGACCCTTAAGGAGGTCATATCGTGGTATGAGCTGAGCTTTCTGGACCAGCCGTTGGAGCGTTGGTGGGTCTACCTGCTGGGACTGTTGTCTTCCCTCTCGCCCAGGCGTCTGGAGGAAATCTGGGATCGGTTGGAGCTCACCTCCAGTCAGCAAGCCAGAATTCTCTGGACTTACGTGCAGGTGGAAGCGGTCCTTATCAGGTTTTTGCAGTTGCCTGATTGCCGGCCTAGTGATATCTATCGGTCACTTCAGCCTTTCAAGCCCGAAGAGCTTTTATTCATGATGGCCAAAACTCAACGGGAGGAAGTACGCAAGGCCATCAGCCATTTCCTTCACCGCTATCGGCATGTGACAAGCGAGCTTAAGGGTAAGGACCTGAAGGCGATGGGCGTTCCGCCCGGACCTATTTACAAGGAGATACTGGACAAGCTGCTCGATGCGCGCCTCGATGGCGTAGTGAAAGACCGGCAGGAGGAGCTGGCTTTCTTGGGCAGGAATTATGCTGAGCTTTTTAGACAGACTGATACAAGCCAAATATCGCCGCAGTCGTGTTCTTGACGCTCGTGATCACGAATCGACAACGAAGCAAATTCAAATTCGGGTGCGTCAGCGGTTTCGTGAGGGCGTTGTGTCGTAATGGAGGAAATGATAGAAAACTTTATTCTGAATGCGAGCCTTTACGCTGTTCCGCTGTTGCTGGGAGTGGTGGCGCACGAAGTGGCGCATGGCTGGATGGCTGAAAAATTCGGTGATCCGACCGCTCGTCTGATGGGACGCATCACCCTCAATCCTCTGGTCCATATCGACCTCATCGGCACCGTTATTCTTCCCTTGATATTGCTCATAACTAAAGCTCCGTTTCTGTTCGGCTGGGCCAAGCCGGTGCCGGTCAACTTCGGCAATCTGCGGGGCGGCCGGCAGAGCATGGCCTGGGTGGCCATGGCGGGCCCGCTGACGAATTTTCTTCTGGCGGCAGCCAGTGCGGTGGTTTATCACTTGATATTTGCGGGTTTCAAAGGCGGCTGGATTCCGCCCAATACCGTAATGGCATCGGTGGCGGAGCCGATTTTTCTGATGTCCGGCATTTCTGTCCAGTTCAATCTGGTTCTTATGGTGATCAACCTGCTGCCGATTCCTCCGCTCGACGGGGGGCGCATTGCGGTGGGATTGCTGCCTTTGCAGATGTCGCTGCAGTTGGAAAGGTTGGAACGGTTCGGTATATTGATCGTTCTGCTGCTGATTGCCACCGGTGCGTGGGGTTACATCGTCAGGCCGGTGTTGACGGTCTTTATGCAATTATTCTTGGGTTAGAAGGCAAGGAGAATTTGAAGGAATGATGGAAAAGAAACGAATTCTGAGCGGCATGCGTCCCACTGGTCGTCTTCATCTGGGAAACCTGCACGGAGCTCTGGAAAACTGGATTCAATTGCAGAAGCAATACGATTGCTTCTTCTTTGTTGCCGACTGGCACGCACTTACCACCGATTATGCCACGCCCGGCGATATTCACAACAATATCTGGGAGATGGTTGTCGATTGGCTGAGCGCCGGCCTTGATCCGGAATATTGTACGCTCTTCATCCAATCTGAGGTCAAAGAGCACGCGGAGCTTCATTTGTTGCTGTCAATGATAGCGCCGCTTCCATGGCTGGAACGAAACCCCACCTACAAGGAGCAGCAGCAGCAAATGGACCAGAAGGATCTGGCCACCTACGGCTTTTTGGGTTATCCGGTCCTGCAGGCGGCCGACATCATTATGTATAAGGCGCATGGGGTGCCGGTGGGGAAAGATCAGCTGCCCCATGTCGAGTTGACTCGCGAGATCGCGCGCCGCTTCAATTTCATGTATCAGCGGGAGGTATTCCCGGTGCCCGATGCCCTTTTGACGGAAGTGCCGGTGTTGCCCGGAACCGACGGACGCAAGATGAGTAAGAGCTATGGCAATTGTATCTACATCACGGAGCCTGAGGAGGTCATACGGGAAAAGATCCTGAAGATGATGACCGACCCGGCCAGGGTGCGCCGCCATGATCCCGGCAACCCTGAGCTCTCCCCGGTGTTTGCTTATCACAAGATCTATTCCTCGACCGCTGAGATCGAGGAGGTTGCTCATGGTTGCCGAACCGCGGCAATAGGCTGTGTCGACTGCAAAAAGATTCTCATCAAGAACGTGCTGGCGAGGCTCGGACCGATTCGAGAAAAAAGACTGAAGCTCGAAGAGGATATGCAAAAAGTGAGGGAGATTCTGCGCGAGGAAACGGCAAAAGCCCGAGCCGTGGCGGTTCAAACCATGACGGACGTGAGGGATGCCATTGGGCTGGATGCTTTCGGCAAATTGTAATTTGTTATGACCGGCATCAGATTGCAGCGAGTCATTGCACAGGCAGGATTGGCGTCCAGGCGCGCTGCCGAGGAAATGATCAGGCAGGGCAGGGTGGTGGTCAACGGGCGTGTTGTCACCGAACTAGGAGCCCGTGTGGACCCTCTCAAGGATAAAATTCTGGTAGACCGTCGATCTATTTCCCCGGTCGTGCAAAAGATCCATCTGCTTTTCTATAAGCCCAGGGAATGTGTGACCACCGCCAAGGATCCGCAGGGTCGAAAGACGGTGATGGATTACATCGCGGACTTGAAGGTTCGTCTTTTTCCGGTGGGCAGACTCGATTACGATGCCGAGGGCTTGATCATCCTGACAAACGACGGTGACCTGGCACATCGACTGCAACATCCGCGCTTCGGCGTCGGCAAAACCTATCGGGTGAAGGTCAAGGGCCACCCGAGCGAGCGTGCCTTGGCCCAACTTAGAGATGGAGTGCAGCTCGAGGAAGGAACAACTGCGCCGGCCGATGTTTCCATTGTGAGCCTGCTGGAGAAAGCGGCCTGGCTCGAAATTGTTCTGCACCAGGGATGGAACCGGCAGATCAAGCGCATGTGTGAGGCGGTGGGGCACCCGGTCTTAAAGATCAAGAGAACGGAATATGGTCCGTTGAAGCTCGGGCGCTTGATCCCGGGCACCTATCGAATGCTCAAAAGCCACGAAGTTGAGGAATTGTATCGATTGGTTCAGCTCAATGGGGGAAGCTGAAGCAGGATGGCAAGAAAAGGGCGTACCAACAGATACAGACTGGATGACTCGCTTATCCGTTCCAAGAGGACGAAAAAATCCGGCGTCGGCCGCTATGCTCTACTCATTCTCCTGTTACTGGCAGGCGCCGGCGCGATCTATTTTTATTTTTCAAATGCACAGCCGGGCGTCGATGTAAACACGATAGCCTCGTACCTTCCCGTTGCAAGAAAAGTTGAATCGGTCACTTTTCTGCAAAATGACAAAAAGGTCGAAGTCAACCCGGACTCCACCCTGGTTTTGAATCCGGCCGATTCCCTGCAGCTTCTCCATGTGCGTACCGACGGCTGGTTTTCATGGGGAGTCAAGGCTGTCTCGTCGGAATTTGAGGCACAGTTGCTCCGTAGCGCGCCCGTAACCGTTAAGGATATCTGGCCGGAGGAATCCTTTGAGACGCCCAAAGAGGTCCAAATTCAGTTTCTGCGATGGAAGATGCCGATCGGCAAGATCTCTTTATTGATTCGCCTCGATGCTCGCGACTGGCTGCAGAAAGCCAATTCAGCCGTCGAGTTGAGTGACAAGATAGGTTACCTGGAAAAAGCCCTGGCGGAGAATCCCACCAATACGCTGGCGAAAACCCAGTTGGCCGCCCGGTATATGGAGGACAAGGAGTTCTCCAAGGCTGCCAGGCTGTATGAAGAGATTGCCAAGTCCGGAAAATCCAGATCGATTCTGGAGCAGCTGCTGGCCTCTTACAAGTCCCAGCGCCAGGTTGACAAGGCGTTGGAAGTTTATCTGCAACTGCTGAAGCTTTCTGAAGACCCGGACGATTTCAAGGCCATGCTCAATTATCTTGAAAAATCCAAATCGGCCATGGAGACCGCCAATTTCCTGCAGCGGCGACAACGAGACATTCCCGCGCAGTTCCATAATTCGCTGCTGCTTTATATGGCGGATCTGCGTACCCAGACCAGAAACTGGTCCGATGCGGCTGCCGCTTACGAGAAGGCCCTCAAGACGGGTGTAAAGGATCCCGATATCCTGTACAATCTCGCTGTTATTTACGAAAAAGGTGGAGATCTGGATCGGGCAGTCAATACGATGGAACAATACCTGAAAAAGAAACCCAACGATACCAAGAGCTGGATGCAGCTTGCGGCTATGCAGGAGAAGAAAGGGTCGCTTCCTCAGGCGCAAGCCATTTACGAGAAAATTCTGCAGCAGAATCCCCAA
>JAVEVM010000216.1:0-6121 GCA_034005055.1 Desulforhabdus sp.
TCTCCATACGATTCATAAACTGCCTGTAAAGGAGTCAGCCATGAACGATTTATACGCCAGTCGGACGATTGCCAGGGACAGTCAACTGCTGTTGAAAAAAGCTGAACAGGACCTACTGGAAACCGTTTGGGATCGCTATCAAAGCCAGCTTCCCAATTGCGGCTATTGTGAAATGGGATTGAGCTGCCGTATTTGCACAATGGGGCCTTGCCGCATCGACCCGTTCGGCGAAGGACCGCAAAGAGGCGTGTGCGGAGCGGATGCCGACATCATCGTAGCACGCAACCTGGGGCGTATGATTGCCGCAGGTGCCGCTTCCCACTCCGACCATGGTCGCGATTTGGTCGAAGTGCTCGATGAAGTCTCAAGAGGAAAAGCCGCCGGTTACCAGATTCGCGACGCGCAGAAGCTCAAACGGGTAGCCTCCGAGTATGGCATCGGCGCCGACGGCAAAGAAATCCTGCAGATCGCAGGAGAGCTGGCCCATGCCATGCAAGAGGACTTCGGCACGCGCAAAAAGGGTCTCACTTTACTGCAGAGGGCTCCGACAAAACGCCGTGAAATCTGGAATAAACTGAACATCACACCGCGGGGCATCGACCGGGAAACCTCCGAAATGATGCATCGCACTCACATGGGAGTGGACAACAACTGGCAGACCCTGTTGCTGCAGGGCTTGCGCAATGCCTTATCGGACGGTTGGGGCGGCTCGATGATCGCAACCGAGGTTTCCGACATTCTTTTCGGCACGCCCAAACCGGCTGCGACCGCGGTCAATGTCGGAGTGCTCAAGAAGGATCAGGTCAATATCATCGTGCACGGGCACAACCCGGTTGTATCGGAAATGATTTTACGAGCCTGTCAGTCGGAGGATTTGCTGCAGCTTGCCGGGCAAAAAGGGGCAACGGGAATCAACCTGGCCGGAGTGTGCTGCACGGGCAACGAGCTGCTGATGCGGGCAGGCGTACCGATGGCGGGAAATCACCTGACCACCGAGCTGGTCCTTGCGACCGGCGCCGTGGACATGATGATCGTCGACTATCAGTGCATCATGCCTTCCCTCGGCAGTGCTGCTTCCTGCTATCATACGCGTATGATCAGCACCAGCGACAAGGCGCGCTTTCCCGGTATGGAGCATCGCGAGTTCCACCCTGATAATGCGGCTGAAAAAGCAAGGGAGATGGTGCGGGAAGCTATCGAAAATTTTCCCAACCGCGGTGAGGTCTATATTCCGGTAGAACCGGTGAATGCGGTCGGCGGTTTTTCCGTTGAAACCATTGTGGATGCCTTGGGTGGCACTGCGCAGCCGCTGATCGAAGCCATCAAAGCCGGGAAAATTCGCGGAGCGGTCGGCATTGTCGGCTGCAACAACCCACGCATCAAGCAAGACTTCGGACACGTCAACCTGGCCAAGCGGCTCATCGAAATCGATATTCTGGTCGTGGACACGGGCTGTGCGGCGGTGGCTACCGCCAAAGCCGGCTTGAAAATTGCCGAGGCGGCGCAAATGGCTGGTCCGGGATTGCGCGAAATATGCGCTGCGGTTGGCATCCCTCCCGTTCTGCACATGGGCAGCTGCGTCGATAATGTTCGCATTCTGGTGCTTGCAGCGGCTCTGGCAAACGCATTGGGGACCGATATAAGCGATTTGCCCATCGCCGGAGCCGCCCCTGAATGGTATTCGGAAAAGGCGGTCGCCATCGGCGCCTATTTTGTGGCATCGGGCGTCTACACGGTGTTGGGACCGATGCCGCCCATAACGGGCAGCATCAACGTGGTGAAACTGCTCACCGCAGGATTGAAGGATGTGGTTGGGGCAACCTTCCATGTGGAGCCCGACCCCAACAAGGCAGCCGTTGCCATTCGCCGGCACATTGAAGAACGGCGCGAGCACCTCGGACTGCCGTTCGTTAAAGTGTGAGCACTTGTTTGGGAGATTCGAATGAGGGGGCAAGCCACCAAAACGGCAGCGCCCCTTCAAAGCAGAATACTCTTAGTCGTAACTGTGTTGAGCTTTACGCTGTTTCTCGGTTCTCCCGCCAGCCAGCCACCTTCAAATTGAGTCCCATCAACAGCTCCCACTCTAAGGGAACGATGAAAACACTCAAAAAAGTGGCCGTGCAGAGGCCGGTTACAAAGGTCGATGCCATTGTGCCCCAAACGATCGAATAGTCCGGAATGCCCAGGGCCATCGGCAGCAGGCCGAGCGTGGTGGTCAAGGTTGTAAGAAGAATCGGGCGCAGGCGAACCCGAATCCCTTCCTCAACCGCTTCCCGCCTTGAAAGTCCTCTTCGGTACGCTCTGTTAATGAAGTCGATCAAGACCAGGGAGTCGTTGACAACAACTCCCGTCACGCCCACGGTAGCGACAAAGCTGTTTACCGTGAAAAGTCCCTGTGTGACCAGTTTGCCGAATACCACTCCAATGAGTGCAAAAACTACTGCCGACAAGATGATAAGAGGCTGCAGGTAGGACCTGAATTGTGTGGCAAGGATCAAATAGATGATGAGCAATGCAATCAGAAACGCATATGTCAACGAAGTATACGACCGGCGGGTTGTTTCGAATTCACCCGAAAAATTCAGTTCCGCGCCGGGGTACTGATGTTTGATTGTCTGGTAATAGGAGCGGACCATCTCCACCACGCTCGGTACGGAAGTTGGCGCACCGGGCCTGAGGTTCGCCTTGATTGTGACGGTCCGGTTGTTCTGGAATCGATGCAGCTGGCCGGGCTCCAGATAGGAATCGATAATCGTCAATTCTCCCAACCGCACCGGACCGGACGGATGCTGAAGCAACGGCAAATTGAGCGATGACTCGGGCTGCTTCAGATAGGCTTGGTCGATTCGAACCTTCATGTCCACATCTTCGTCGGCGGTGCGAAATTTCCCGACATAGCGCCCGTCCAAAACCGACGCCGCCAGGGCAGCAACCTGCGATACGCTCAGATCGAATTCGGCGGCGCGCTGCGGCTGCACATGATATCTATAAACACGATTCGGTTGGCCGCGATCGTCCGTCAAATCTATCAAAGAAGGAGCGATTCCGTTTTCTTGCTTGAGATAGTTTTTGACATTTTCGGCAAGCCTTTCAACCGAGTGAGGATTGGTGCCCACCACCCGTATGTTGATATCTTTGCCAATTGGCGGACCGCCCTTTTCAGGCCGGACCTGTACCGTCCAACCCCCTGATCGGAAACAAGAGAGCTTTCCCCGCACATCATCGAGATAAAGGATCGGGTCTTTGCCGGCGTTTGCGGGAAATTCCTGTCTCTCCCTCGGTGGGAGCTCCACCGCGACGTGACCCAGATTAGGACCAAAAATCGGCTGATAGTCCTCGTTAAGGTAAAAGCCGGCAATGCCCTTAGCAGATTGGACTTGACCCGGACCTCCCTGCAGTATGACTCCGGTGATTTCCTTGAGCTTTTCTGAAGTGGCTTCGATGGGTGTTCCCAGCGGTCCTTCCAGTTCGACATAATAGAGCGTGTATTCATCAGGGAAAAATTTGATTCGAATGAGCGACGCCTTTCCACTGATGGACAGGCCGAGGATGAGCATTGTAGCGACAAAAGCCAGTAAAACCGCCATCAGGCTGGTGTATCGAAAACGCAGCGCCAGTCCGACCACCCGGTTGGTGAAGCTGCGGATGATCGCCATAACTTTCCGCTCTTTCGCTGCCGGATGCCTCAGGGCATCGGCGGCAGCGTAATGTTTGCCCGGCCAATCCACAAAATGCGGCGGCAAGATGATCAAACACTCAAGCAGCGAAGCGATGATAGCAAATGAGACCGCCATGGGGATTTGCGCAAAGAATTCACCGGTCGATCCGGTCATAATGAACATTGGAAGAAAGGCGGCAATCGTCGTGGAGGTAGCCGAAATGACAGGAAATGTGACTTCTGAAGTGCCGTTTGTTACGGCGTCCACCAACGATTCTCCCTCCTGCAGATGGCGGTAGATATTTTCAACCACGACTATCGCATCGTCGACGATAATGCCGCTGATCAGGACAAAGGCGAACAGGGTGATTTCATTTAACGAACTGTCAGTGACATACATGATGATCATGGTTACCAGGAACGAGAAGGGAATGCCGACTGTGGTCAAAAGTGCGTTGCGCAGCCCCATGAAAATCCAGATAAGGAGCATGAGTAGGACGATACCGCAAAGCAGATTGAGGCCGAGGGTGCGGAGCGAATCGTAGATGACGATCCGCTGATCCTGGCTGAGTGCGACCTGAACGCCTTCCTTTGCAAGGGCAGGGCGAAAATGCTCTACTATCTTTTCCACTTCAGCCACAATGTCTAAATTGCTGCCTTCCCGGGTTTTGATCACCTTGAGGGTCACGCAGTCTTTGCCATTGGCCGAAGTGATCACGTAGGGATCGCGGTAGGCGATGCGAGCGTCCGACATGACCTGGGCGACAGTGACATAAGAGCCATCGCCGTCTCTGCGAATGATCGTGTCGGCTATTTCTTGCCGGCTGCGATAATGCTCGTCCACTACAACCAAAAACTCGCCATGTTCATTGGTGTAGGAGCCGGCCGGGAATGAAACATTGGCCTGATTCAATGCTGTGACTACGTCGTCAAACGTCATTCCATACTTGTCGAGCTGCCCGGGATCGAGAAAAACATGAAACTCGCGGGTGAATTCCCCATCCAGTTGCACCTCTTTGACACCCCTTATCTGACGAAGGGCGATTTTCATCTCTTCAGCCATGAGTGTGAGTGCTCGGTTGGATCGATCGCCGTAAAGATCCACGGCTATTGCAGGCAGCCAATCGTCCACATTCACCACCGTAAAAATGGGTGGATCAATCGAATCCGGCAGCTCATTCATTACGCTCAGCACTTTGAGGCGCAGCTCATCGAATAAGGCATCGTAATCGGAGTCGTCGATGAATTTAACCGTGATACTGGAACGTTCCCGATATGACGTTGATTGGATAAATTCCAGGTGTTCAAGGTCGTCCAGCGCCTCTTCAATCTCCCGCGTGACCAGTACTTCCACATCCTCAGGAGAGGCACCGGGAAAGATTGTAGTGATGACCACTTTGCCCATATTCACGTTGGGGTAGCGCTCAACGGGCAGGTTGTACAGAGCTATGATGCCGACCACTATCAGCAGCAGGAAAAGCAGATTCACCGGAACGGTGTGTGCGAGCACAAAACGCAGGAATGCTTTCATCGATCAGGGTTCGCTTTTGGACAAAAATCGTTCTCCAGCTTTGATCTCGGGAGAACGAACACGGTAGGTACCATCGGGACCATCTCCCAGTAGCACGACGTTCACATGCTCCCCGTCGGGCCGTGTCAACCAGTAACTCTCATAGCGTTTTTCCAGAGCGGTCTTGGCAATGAAAACGGCACCGGAAGTATCCGGCATCCGCATAACGAGCTCGGCGCGAAGACCGGCGCGCATTTCCGGAAGCCCTTGTTTGATAATAAGGTCCAGGTTGATTTTGCGTGTTTCGGGATCGAAATCAGGAGAAATGCGTTCTATGAAGGCCGGAATTTCTATGCCATCGGGTCCCTGATCGGGAAAAGAAAGCTGAATTGGCCCGTTCTTCTGTTTGACCCATTGGTACGCTTCAGGCTCAAAAGCAAAGGGAACCAGCAGGGAGCTAAAATCTCCCGCTTTGCCGAGGTTCTCTCCCACCGCCACCCACTCTCCCGGCTCCAAGTTCCGCTCGATGATCCGCCAGTCGGCTGGAGCATAGATATGAAACCGTTTGCGCCGCTCCAACAGATTGGCTTCCTCAACTCTTAACGCTTCCCAGTTCAGCCGTTCCTGATCCAAATCGTTCTGGAACCGATCCAACGCAGAGACGGCAACCGCTTCCTGCTCTGCCAGCTTCATCCGCCGTTGAAGCTCGGTTTTCAAAAAGTCGATGCGGTTTAGGCTTTTCTTCTGTTCAACCTGATTGCGTTTGATCTCTATGTCGATAAAGGTCGTGTCCAGTTCGGCAAAAATACCGTTTGCACCTATGGTGTCGCCGATATCTCCGCTTACTTTCACGCATCTTGCCGATTCTTCGGAAGTGATGTCCAGAATACGCCTGGCTCGCGTGTAGCCCGTGAGGCTGAGCTCCCGGTGAGCGGGCAGGGCGGTCGCTAATT
>JAVEVM010000217.1:0-6119 GCA_034005055.1 Desulforhabdus sp.
TGGTGAACGCAGCCCAATCCTCACGGCTGCAGACTTCTCCATTACAGAAGAAAAAAGCGGCGTCGCCTCTCTTCTCGATTCTGTAGCCAACCAGCTCCACCGAGACCTCCGCTCAAAAGCGCTGAGAAATTTCGAAGCAGTAAAAGAAGCTGTTGAGGGCACCACACAGAAGGTTCCGAATCTCGGAACAATACTCAGCTCATTGTGGATACGATCCCTATCGCTGGAAAATATGGCAGGTGCCCGACCCGCTGAAATTCAGTTGGACATCACCAGAAGCAAGCCGATTGATGACAACCTGTTTTCCGTTGAGCTGGAGGCGATCAAAGAAAACAGCTTCAACATTCACCAGAAAGGCGACCGTCTGGTTTTTCTGAATGAGGAGAATCCACAGGCGAAGCTGATGGCGCATGCTAAAAATGACAGACTGTTCAACGAAGGACAGGATGTTGAACATTTGGCGCAGGAAATTCGATACGTTCTTGGCGGCAGCGAAACCAACAGTTCGCTTGGCCGCGTGATCGTGCTGAAGAAAAGTTGGCAGAGTAATCCTTGGGTCGATGTGGATGAAAAAGATCGGCCTGAAAACTGGGACAATCGCATTCCCCACGTTGTGATCCCTAAAGGGAATGTGAAGGTCAAAGAGTTAGGTATATGGCTTAAAGAGAAGGTCTCTAAGCACCGGAATACCATACGATTCATTCTGGCCAAAGAAACAATGGAGCCGGTCTTTTACGATAAAGGGCTGCTAGTGCTCGCCCGGGCGGTTTATCTGGCCAAGCAATGGAAAAACGCGGACGCCAACTATTCAGCGCTGCATATGAAGTATCAGAAAGAGCTCCGCGACCAGTTAAAAGTACGTTTTGATCGCTACGCGGTTCTTGATACATGGAATTTCGGTAATCCCGACCAATGCGAGTTTGAAATCAACAGCCACAAGGCCGAAGGAGATCGCATTGTTCCGTCCATCCATGAAAAAATTAAGACGGACCTGTTTCTCGCAGAGGATTTCGAAGACCTCGTTCTGGAGGCCGCAAAGCGCAATGATTCCTTTGCTACCGTATTGGATCAGCTGAAAGAGCCAATGGGCGGCGGAACCCCCTGTATCCCATGGTTGGGTGAAAACGAAGCCAAAGAGCACATTGTTCGACTTTGTGCCCGTGGCAAAATCGAGATCAATATTGCCGGAAGGGAACTGCTGAGCAGTCGTCCCGGCGAAACCGAAGATGCCGCATGGAACCGCATGAAAGGCAAAATCGGAACAGGCCGAACCCTCGAAGAAACATTGATTCACGAGCCGGACAGCACGGTCAGCTCGGGTGGCGGGCAAACGGAAGATGATACCGACCCTGCAACCTCCGGTGATTACACCGGAACAACCGCAACCGGCGGCTCAGCAGTCAATGAAGGAGAATCCGGCGGAATAACTCCGGGCGGACTGTTTGGTGGAGGCACAGGCACAAAACCGAAAACGCCTTTCAGCTCTGATACAACATCATCCCTGTCGCTTCTTGGAAAGCTTGAGTCTTGGGGGATTACACCCGGTGCGAAGGTATCGAATGTAAAAATATCCATTGAGAATCTTACCGGCGCACAGTTGCAGGAGCTGATTAAGAAACTGCCGGACGGTGTTTCCTACGGTCTTAACCTTGAGAAGGAGGACTAATGGAAAAGTCATTTCTCAACACGGTTATGAATTCAAGCCCGCAGGCCGGGTGGGAACAGATTCTTGCAGAAGTCTGGAAGATTTTTGCGGACCCTCTTAATCCGGCCAAAGCGGATGCCCTGACAACCGAAAGGGATAAGAAAGCCGGGGCATTAGACACGCTCCTCAGCGGAGCCGCATGGGATCTTTGGCATGAGGTGAATAATTCACCGCTGAGGACGTCGCAGCATCTTCAGAATTTCTGGAAACAGGAATCCAAGGGGAAAGCCATACTCATTCTGGACGCCCTTTCTCTAAGGGAGGCATGCTGGATACTTGAGCAAGCTGATTCTCGCGGTTATGCCGTGAATAAAAGCCATGCCACCCTCGCTGAATTTCCGGGTGACACCACACCGTTTGCCAAAGCGCTCGGATTCGGCCAACGCTCCTCTTTGACGGACAACGGCGGAAAAAGTGAATTCTTCCCCGGAGCTTATACCGAGTCTGTTGACATGCCCTTTGCTGATTGCGGCAGTTTGGTGAAACCGGAAACCGGAGTGATCTTCTGGCATCACTGGCCGGACAGCAACATGCATGATCTCGCAGACGATGGCAGCGGAGCACAGAAGCTGACCAAAGCGGCTGTCGAAGCCCTGACCGGAGATGATTTCTGGAGCTTTGTCGATCGGCTTGCCACCGGCCGCAAACTCGTGATTACCGGTGACCATGGATATGCCAATGCCGGGCTGTTCAGAGATCTGGTGGATAAAGAACAGATCGACTACATGAAAAAATTGTTTAAGAGCGGTCGTTCGACGACAAACTCCCCTGAAACTAATCACAACTGGGTGCCTCCCTTAACGATTGAAATGGAAGGCCACACACTGGCCCTCGGCCGTCGCAAATGGAAAAGCCAGGGCGGCTATCCCACGCTGACACATGGTGGACTCTCTTTATTGGAGATGGCGGTTCCGTTTATAGAAATTGAAAAAAGGCAAGGATAACAACTATGGCTGGCGCAAAACTTACAAAAGCAGAAGAAATAGAACGAATGGTGGCGGCGGCAGTGGATGCCGGAGAAGAACGCCATCTTGAAACGGTAGATTTTAATGACCCCAACAGGCCAAAGACCTGTCTGGAGGTTGATTTTCCGATCCTGCCGATCAACCAGATCGCACAGATCGAAGGTAACGCGGGGAAGCCGATCTATCAGATGTCAAAATGGTGGGCTCGTCGTCGCTCCTCTGTTTTCCGTTCCACGCTGATTGCTGCCGCTGCAAAGGCACCGGAAGATCAGGCCGAAGCGGCAAAGCTGGTCTGGGAAAATTATTACTGCAACCACCAGAAGAATCCCTCCTTCAAAAATCTGAAGGTGGCCGACATTTTTATGGGGGGCGGCACCACGCTGGTTGAAGGTGCCCGCCTTGGCATGCAGATGTATGGCAACGACCTGAATCCGGTGGCATGGCTGGTGGTAAAGAATGAACTGGCCGATGTGGATATCGAGGAGGTCAAACGCCTCTTTACCTATATCGAATCCGAAGTAAAGCCCCAGATCATGCCCTTTTATGCCTGCGAAGGTCCCGGTGGTGAAAAAGGAGTCTGGTACAGCGTGGAAACCGGAAAGCCTATGCCGGAAGATTTTGATCCTATTGCGGTGGCTCCGGAAGAGCGCAAGAAATACCGCTATGAAGGCCCGGAAATAATCTACACCTTCTGGGCGAAACATGGACCGTGCAGTGCTCCCGGCTGTAATCACCGAACGCCGCTTTTCAGCTCACCAGTTATTGCGGTGAAGGAACTGTCTGTAAAATCGTGGCAAAATCAGAAATGTGAAGCCTGTAAGGAGCTCTTCGATATCGAAGCGGGTGAGGTGCGCATGGCACCCGATGAGCCTTTGATCATCACAGAGGATGAAAAACCTTTCACGACCCTCAAATCCAACGGGTCGTTCGATTGTCCTCACTGCGGCAAAAACCAGTACAGTGCCGCGATTAATGGGAAAGGCAAAAACAAGAAGGTTTCTCTCTCCCTGTTGATCCATCCCGACTGGATGAAAGGTGCTCCCGGTACCGATGCTCAGGGTGAACTGGGCGGAACTGTAACCAGTTCGGTAGAAGAAACAAAGCGCTGGAATGAACTGCGCCAGAGCACCCTTAAACTCATTGAGGTGCGGGGAAAACTGCCGGAGGAGATTACCTTGCCGGACACTGGCGAAGTGATGTCTACCAAAAATGGAACGATCCCCAAAAGATCCACGTTTACTTGTCAGGAAGAAACCTGTGGAAGGGAGCAGGATGTGATGGAGGCAATACGTCAATCACAAAAATCTGCGCCAGTAAGCCCCTACACGATACAGTGTTTTTCTTCTAAAAGAAGCGATACTAATGCTGCTTACAATGGGCGCTACTTTAAAAGAGTATCGCATTCAGATATTCGTCGCTTTGATGCTGTGATTGCTGAATGGGAAAAACGATCACAAACAGATCTAAAAGAGTATTTTCCTAAAAGCGAATTGCCTTTTGGGTTTATGACACACATGGCTAATGGTGATTTGCAAAAAAATTATGGATACACCCATTGGCATACAATGTTTAGCCCACGTCAGCTATTTGTGCTTTCTTTAATATTGAAATCAATAGATACAGCAACTGGGTTTTCAGATTCTTCAAAAGAAATTGCACTGGGGGCTTTTCAACAGTATCTGCAAAACCAATCCGTATTTTGTCATTATGATGGATCAAGAGACACTTCAACGGTTTTATTTGCTAACAATAACTTTTACCCCAAAAAAACTTATGTTGAGAATTGTGTTTTTGCAGACTTAGGACGAGGGAATTGGAACTCCTCGCAAAAAATCGCCTTGAAAGGATTGGAGTGGGCAAAAGAAACTTGGGAAACCGTTGCCAATGGCGCACTTGATTCCCTTGATGTTTTTAAGCGTAGTGATGGTAAAAGCATTTTATCAGGCAAAAGCACTCGCGTTTTTTGCCAAGATGCAATTGGTACTAATACAATCGTAACTTGCGGCTCGTCTACAGAATTGACCAGTCTCAAATCTGGCTCCTATGATCTTGTCATAACCGATCCTCCATTCGGAGGGCTTTTACACTACTCCGAGCTTGCCGACTTTTTTTATGTCTGGCTTCGCTTGGTGCTGAAGGATAAATATCCGGAATATTTCTCTGGAGAATACACACCCAAAACCCTTGAAGCGGTTGCCAACAAGGCTCGTAATCCGGAAGATGCCGATGATTTTTACAAGCGTGTTCTGACGGATTGCTGGCGTGAAGCGCATCGCATCCTGAAACCCGGCGGCATTCTTTCCTTCACCTTCCACCACAGCGAGGATGAACCGTGGGTGGATGTTCTGGAAAGTCTGTTCAATTCCGGATACTTCCTCGAAGCAACTTATCCAATCCGCTCCGATGAGACCAAGGGTAAGGGTGAGTTTGGATCAAAGACCATTGAATACGACATTATCCACGTCTGCCGCAAACGGACCGAAGAGCCCTCGGAAATCAGCTGGCCGAAATTGCGTCGCCAGATCCTGCGGGATGTCCGTCAGCTGCAGAACCTTTTGGAGCATCACCAGCAGGCCGGTCTTCCCGAGGCGGATATAGAGGTTATCAAGCGTGGTAAAGCGCTGGAATACTTCTCCCGCCATTACGGCAAAGTCTATGTGGAAGAAGGTCGCGAGTTTACCGTCAAAGAAGCCTTGGCTGGTATCAACGAGATCATTCAGGACCAGTCAGGAAGTGATGCGGTAAAAGCCCCGGACAAGGCGGAACCGTTAACCCGTCAGTTCCTGCGTATCTTTGCCGACAAGGATCAAATTGAACGGGACCAGATGCAGAAATTCCTGCGCGGTTCGGGTGTGGGGCCGAGTGACTTTATCACTCGCGGCTGGTGTAAAGAGATCAACCGGCCGAAGGCTTTTGTCTGGGTGGATGCCCTTGAATTTGCCAAAGATAAAAAGTCTCTCAAAAACCTTCGTCGGGATCTCGATCAGGCCATCTTCCTTGTAGGAGCCTCATACTCCGGCAGCGGAATCAATGTAAAAAAGGAGATGAACGACAGCGATTTCAAACCTCATCCGGCACTCAGTGAATTGTTCAACTGGCTGGGAATGCACGGGCCGACCAGTGAATTCAGGAATGCCAGCTATACCGCTCGTCAACTGTTCAACAGTTGGTCTGCGGCTAACCAGCAGGTCATGATGAGACAGCTTTCACTGTTCGATCTTGCGGAGGAGGTATAAGCGATGAATCCAATTTTGCTTGATGAAGTCTGGCAGCGCAAAGGGATCTCCGTCATTTGGGATAATCCCGTGCTGGCTAAACTGGTAAAAGATAACCGGGCTATATCACTCCGCGAGTTCTTCTCTTATTACGAGAACAGCTGGCCGGATGATGACATGCCCTTTATCAACAACGACCTGCTTTTAGTAGCGGGTCTGGACGCTTCTCTGGAT
>JAVEVM010000218.1:0-6112 GCA_034005055.1 Desulforhabdus sp.
AAGGGGATGCTTTCCAGTAGATCTTCTTCCTGCTGCGACAAAAGCGTGCTGCGTACATAAACACCGGGTTGCCGGTCCATGCCGTTTATGATGAGTGTCTCGATTGCCTGGATCAAAGGGCCTGCTGGTGAAGGCAGAACGCTTGCTATGAGATCCGGTGAAGCTATTCGCAAGGCAAGCGGCCAGGGATGGGAATCGACCTCTCGGATTCCGGCGGCCAAAACTTGCTGGAAAATTTCTTGCGGTTCGCCAAGAACCTTCGGGTTTGAGACCGGCCCCGACTGCTGTCCGCCGGTTTCGATGATGATGGAACGGACCTCCTTGCCAAGCTTGCTCGGCCATGCCTTTATTTCCGTAACTGTTCCGGAAACGGAAGCATAAACGGCGGGCACCAGCACATCATCGCTCTTTGCAAGGCACTGTCCGGCTTCGACCTGCTCACCTTTGCTCACCAAAACGGGTGCTTCTCCCCATGGCGAAACAAAGGGCAATACGACCCGCTTGGGTAGTGGTACGATAGTGGGGGGAGCGGCTGAAGCTTGTTTAGTAGCGGAGGGTTGTTTGATATTCAAGAGTTTCATACTGTACCTGATCGTCAAAGAGGGTTTACAGAATAGAGACTGCCAGGTGTTTAGATGCTTATATGAAAATGTGATTACATGACCTGATCCCCAAACAGCTATAAAAAGCCCTTCTAATGTGAAAATGAGTACAAAATACGCAAAAAAAATAAATCAAAGCATGCCAGCAGGTCGCCGGCGCCACAGCATCAACGTGAGATCGGAGCAGTTCACTACAGCCAGAAACTGGAAAATTCACATCTTGAAGTGCGGATTTTATAGAAACAAGCTTTGCGTTTGTCAAGCGAATAAATTGGAACGAGTGACTCCGAAGGCAGGACAAAACCTGAAAAGAAATCGATTGAGAAGAGTCCGGCGGCGATCTAACAGGGCGGGCGAGTGTTCTTTCTTTCACTTGATTTGTAGTTTCTATTATGCTAAAAAAAACTTCGTTATACTAGCTCTTTATAGTAAATTGCTGCTCCGGGGCTCCCTCAGTGCGGAGCAATCGGCAAACGACGAGGAGTTATTATGGATTATCGATCCGTGCTCACCACATGTACCTACTGTGGGTGTGGCTGTGGCCTGTACCTGCAAATCATGAACGGCAGAATCACCCACACGCTTCCTTCCAAAACCAGCCCGGTGAATGAAGGTAAGCTCTGCGTCAAGGGATGGTACATCCACGAGTTTGTACAACATCCCAATCGTCTCAAAAAGCCTTTAATGCGCAAGGATGACACCTTGCAGGAGACCTCATGGGAGGCCGCGCTGGACTACGCCGCCACCGAGTTGAAAAGAATCAAAGATGCCCACGGACCGGACAGCATTGCTTTCTTATCTTCCGCAAAATGCACCAATGAAGACAATTATGTGCTGCAAAAGTTTGCCAGAGCTGCCATAGGCACTAACAATGTGGACCACTGCGCGCGCCTCTGACACTCCTCCACCGTGGCAGGTCTTGCCGCATCATTTGGCAGCGGAGCAATGACAAACTCGTTCGTGGAACTTGAAGATGCCGATTGCATTTTTATTATCGGCTCCAATACCACTGTGGCCCATCCTTTAGTCGCCACGAGAATTTACAGAGCTAAAGCAAAGGGAGCCAAGATCATTGTCGCCGATCCTCGGGAGACCCAGGTCGCCCGGTTTGCGGATGTCTATGTACGCCAGCAACTGGGCTCGGACGTGGCTTTGATCAACGGCATGATGCACGCCATTTACAAAAACGGCTGGCATGCGGCTAAATTTGTCGAAGAACGGACTGAAAATTTCGATGCCTTCATTGAAGTGATTGAAAGATGCACGCCCGAATGGGCTGCCGGGATTACCGGAATTGACGCCGACGACATTGTCAGGATGGCAGAATACTATGCGAAAGCCGAAGCGGGCTCGATTGTCTACTGCATGGGCATCACTCAACACACCACCGGAGTGGACAATGTAAGGAGCCTGGCGAATCTTTCCATGTTATGCGGTCATATCGGCCGCCCCGCCACCGGGGTCAATCCTTTGCGTGGGCAGAATAACGTGCAAGGCGCATGTGATATGGGCGGACTGCCGAATGTATATCCCGGGTATCAGGCAGTCACCGTTCCGGAAAATCAGCAAAAGTTTGAAAAGGCCTGGAATGCAAAGCTTTCACCCTCGGTGGGCTTGACCATCATGGACATGATGAACGGCATTGAGGAAGGCAAGATCAAGGCACTGGTGATTATGGGGGAAAACCCCATGGTGAGCGATCCCGATATCAAACACGTCAAGCATGCCCTGGAAGGTGCCGAGTTCTTGATGGTGTTGGACATTTTTCCCACACCGACCACAGAACTGGCCCACCTGGTGCTGCCTGCGGCCTCTTTCGCTGAAAAGGACGGGACTTTCTCCAATTCGGAAAGAAGAGTGCAGATGGTCCGCAAGGCCATCGAGCCGGTTGGAGACGCCAAAGTCGACTGGGAGATCATCCAGGAAATATCAAATCGCATGGGCTATCCCATGAGCTATCAATCAGCCGAGGATATATTCAAAGAGATTGCGCAGCTCACTCCTTCTTACGGCGGTATTACCTATGAGCGCCTGGCGGGGAAGGGGCTTTGCTGGCCGTGCCCCACTACAGATCATCCCGGTACGGTATTTCTGCACAAGGATCGGTTCGCCAGGGGACTTGGACTTTTTGCCGCAATAGAGTACCGTCCTCCTGCGGAAGAGCCCGATGCGGAGTATCCATTCTGGTTCACTACCGGCCGCGCATACGTTCATTACCATACGGGTACCATGACCCGCAGGTCACCGCATCTGCACAATGAAATGCCTGAGGTAGTCACGGAAATTCATCCGGAAGATGCCGAGCGGCTGCAGGTCGGTGACGGCGATGTCGTTGAAATCAGAAGCCGTCGTGGCAGCATAAGGTCTCGGGTGCAATTGACCGACAGGGTTGGCAAGGGGGTGGTCTTTATGCCTTTCCATTTCGCCGAAAGTGCTGCCAATGTCCTCACCAACGCGGCGTTGGATCCCATCGCTAAAATTCCCGAATACAAGGTGTGCGCCGTTGTTCTGCAGAAAGCGGCATAGCGTGGCGGGATAGGTAGAGAGCAGTCACGGGAGCGGGAGTTTTTAACCCGCTCCTGATTTTTTTTGCCTGCTCAATCCTTTGCTGATGGCATCTCGTGCCATTCGATCGGCTTTCTCGTTTTCAGGATGCCCAGCATGGCCTCTTATCCAACGCCATTCAATGGAATGCTGCTCAGAAGCCGCCTCCAGTGCCTCCCACAGATCCTTATTTTTAACAGGCGTCTTGCCACTGGTCTTCCAGCCGTTTTTTTTCCACTTGTGTATCCAACTGGTGATACCATCCTTCAAATATCGAGAGTCCGTATAAATGATCAAGCTGCAGGGTTCTTTCAATGCACGAAGACCTTCCACAACAGCAGTGAGCTCCATTCTATTGTTGGTGGTGGAAGGCTCATAGCCGGAAAGCTTCTTTTCTACGTTCTTGTATCGAAGAATGGCTCCCCAGCCACCCGGCCCAGGGTTGCCGGAACATGCGCCATCGGTGAATAATTCAACTTTTTTCATCGGGACTGATTAAGTGAAAGGTGACAATCGCCGTCGAACGTATCTCTCGATTGCCGTAGATGTGCGCTTGTCGATTAATTCAATCAGTTTGTCCATGGGTATTTCAGCTCTTGCCATGGCCTTGTGTCCCCCGGCCGAGCAGTCCAGGCTCTTGAATGCACGCGCTACGGCTTTGCCTGCGTCTTTGCGATAACCATCATTGCGGATGATCACGATCAGGTCGTCTTCATAAATGCCCGATATGATGCTCCAGGAGATGTCATGGACTTTTAGGAAAAACTCAGCAATTAGCACCAGTATATCAGCGGTCGGGATGTCGTCGAGATGGGCAAAGATGCGGTCTTTTACCACATGCTTTCGTTCAATGGCTTTTTGAAAAAATTTCAAATCGCGCAGAGATAAATCCGATATTTCGACTTTGGTCAATATGTTGTGATTGGCCAATCCATACAGATAGTGAAACGCCTCGATGTCCTTGTCAATGGTATGGCGCTCAAAACTGCGTGTATCGGTTTTGATTCCATACAACAAAGCGGTGGCCAGTGACTGCGAAGGCTTGATTTTGGCAGCTCTTAGATATTCAGTGAGTATGGTAGCGGTGGCGCCGTACTCGGGGCGAATATCGACAAATGGAGCATCGCAGACACCAGCGGTTACAGGATGATGATCGATAATGGTCGAGTAGGTGAACTGAGCGAAAGCTTCATTGTGGGAAGGTTGACCATCGACGATTGCATATTTTGTGATGGATTTGGCGTAATCTTCGATGTTATTTTTGTCCAGTACGGTCAGGGGCAGTTTGAGCAATCTTACCAAAGTGAGGTTATTGAGCCGTTTCATAGGCCTGATGAGGCCGACGGTGGTGGATTGTACCTTGTGCCAAAGCAGCCTTTTGAGGGCTAATGCTGCACCGATGGAATCCGGGTCCGGGTCGATGGTAACGAGCACGTGATCTTTGGAGTTGAACTGGGAGTAAAGAGTCTTAAGGGACTCCTTGATTGAGCGCCGTTTGGCCGAAGCCTTGCTGGTTATGGAAGGCGTTTGCTTTTTCATAGGCATGGATTGACATGGATAAGGCGGAAATGCAATCACAAAAAAAGGGTGGTTGAAACCACCCCTTGTTGTCTCGTGGAGCGGGAAACGGGATTTGAACCCGCGACTTCAACCTTGGCAAGGTTGCACTCTACCGCTGAGTTATTCCCGCTCAGTTGCGAACCGATATTTAGTCAAAAACGTTTTAAGAGTCAAGCAAAAAAGTGGTGCTTCAGTTGAAGTCCGATAATATATATTATGTAAACTAGTGGCGGTCGAGTCGACCGCGGGAGAAAATGGCTGTTATGGATGCACACGATTCGCCGCGTTACCATTATCATACGGGTATTTTCTATCATCCAAGCTTCAGTCGAAGAAGCTACCTGACTCAAGGATCGCGCCTGGAAGATTTCCCTCATGCCTTGCAGAGCTTTCTGGCCGATTCACGCCACCGGCTTTATGAATCTCCAACCGTAGCCGAAGAATTGATTTTAAAAGTTCACACTCCGGAGCTCCTCCGTCAGGTCAAACTGGACAGGTTGTGCTCGACTGGTTGGCATTCGGTTGGCGGCGTGGTTCTAGCTGCTGAAAAGATTATGCAGCGGGAAATTCGCAACGCTTTTGCCTTTATCGGGGCCGGCGGACATCATTCGGGGCGAAACTTCTTCGGCGGCTACTGTTGCTTCAACGATGTGGTGATAGCGATTCAGGTGCTGCGTGAGCAATACGGGGTCAAAAGGTTTGCCATCCTCGATACGGACGCCCATCACGGCGACGGCACGCGCGATTTGATCGGAAAAGACCCAGACGTACTTCATGTATGCATGTGCTCCTCCGACTGGGAATCGGCCGATGGAACCAAGATTGATGTGCATGCTCCGGGGCGTTTTCGTTGGTTCCCTGCTGCTCCCCGCGTTGCGGAGGATGAAGATATCGACCGTTTGTATGCGCAGGCAGCTGCTCTCGCTTTCGAGCCGCGAGTCAAGGAGTTCAAGCCGGAGCTGATTTTCTGGTATTTTGGCTTCGATACCCATCAAGGCGACTATGGCGACCTTGGCTTGACCGTCAAGGCGTACCTGCAGATTGCTCAAATGGCGCGGAATCTTGCAGAGGAGATTTGTGACGGCCGTCTGGAAGTAGTTTTGGGCGGCGGCTCCCGGAGCGATATCGCGCGCAACGTCATTCCGCGCGTTATCGAGATTCTGGGACATTCTGCCGAATAAGTGCTATATTTTCAGTTGTTGGCGGACTTCAAAGCTCAAAGCGCTTGTGAAATATTTCTTGCTCTCGCTGAGATATAATTGTAAGTTATAGTGATTTCAATAAATTATACTTTTTCTCTGAGCCTGATCAATGCCGCTATACATGCCGAAAACCCTAGCTAAATCTATCCACTACGGTGCTTATCATGCTGCAGGAGAATACGGCCTGTTCTGGGAGTCAGCCGG
>JAVEVM010000219.1:0-6090 GCA_034005055.1 Desulforhabdus sp.
ACGTTGGGCAAGTTCCTTGCGCGATTGCTCAGCCTCCAGCTGAGTCGTGAAAGGTCCAAGCAGAACCCGGTACCAAAGACCTCGCGCATCGTGATTGCTGCGGATGAAAGCGCTGTATTCGGCCATTTTCAATTCCTCCAGCAGCTCTTGCGCCTTGTCTCGGGTCAGGAACGCTGCCAGCTGCAGTTCATAAAGGCGGGCAGTGGACCTCTCCTGACGGGAATATTCCGGTTGGGGGAAGTTGTCGATCAGGTGCCGGCTTAACTCATCAATGGCGCGCGACCTCATATGATCCTTCAGGCTTGTCACCGTTCCGTATCCTGTGACTACAAGGCCCACCGGTTCAGTTGGCAATCCCCCTTTGTGGTAGCGCACCACATGTCTGTCCGCCCAGATCATTTCGCCGCTGCGAGTATCCCAGAGCTCGATGCAGGCGCCGACCGCCAGCTGGGCGTAAAGTCCGAGGAAAAGCTTGCGGGCGACTGTTATCTCGCCGAATACCACAGCATCGCAGTTGAGAATGAAGCCGATTTCCTCAATCGACAATTCTTCAAGCCGCCGGCCGGTCTTCTGCAAATAGTCGTCGAGGCGCAGGTCCACTTCCCATAGCTCCAGGTCCAGATAGTTGAGGACAGCCATATGCCCAGCAATGCTGGAGCGCACTTTCTCATCGATGTCATCGGTATTGGAGCTGTTGCGAAACGGCAAAACCGCAATGGTGCGAGGGACCTCGTCGGCATTGCGAAACAAGGTGGGCTTCACCTTGTTTTTTGTGGAACAGGAAAACAGCATCAGGATCTGAATGAGAGCTATCAAGCCAAGCGCCAATTGTGCTGTCTTCCGGTTTTTCATATGGATGTCCTGCGACCGCATCAGGCGTGTCCGGCAGGTCTCGCCAGCTTATACCTGATGCGAAGTATGCCGTCGTCGAAGCTGGTCGATACGATACGAAGCCGGCCGATTTCCCCGGTTGATTTGACATGAGGCCCTATGCACGGGCAGACGTCATAATCCCCAATTTTAACGAGTCGAATTTCCGTTCCCGCTTCAGCCGACAGCCTTTGCAAATCAAACCTATCCCGAGCTTCTTCCCTGGAGATGAGCTCCTCGGTCACCATCAGGTCGGCCTGGATCACTTCATTCACTTTCGCTTCCACCTGCCGGATTTCCTCTTCTGTCAACGGCCTGGTGAAGTGGTAGTCCAGCTTGGATTTTTTCTTTTCAATGTGAGCACTGAAAGATCGTCCGCATTGAAACATTAAGACCATGGCCCGGTTCAAAATATGTTCGGCCGAATGCATGAGTGGATCGAATTTTTTCTCGGCAAGCTTCCCGCTCTCCGTCTGGCTTTTCATCCCGGTGTGTTCGTATATTTCTTCAGCAGGGGACGTTCTTGCCAGAGCATCCACGACCGCCCCCTTTTTTTGCGTATCGGCTCCCACTGGCAAACCCTGCAAAACATGCTTGAACTGCCAGTCGAATGCGTCACCGAATTCCTTTTGAGCTGGGATGAAGAACTCCGAAAAAATACGAATATCTTCCGCCAATGCCCCAATGAATTTATGAATGAGCTTCATCCGCTGTTTGTGCCAGCTCTTCACCAAAAAGCCATACCGGTACATTTCGACGTAAAGACCTGCAGAGGTATCCCAACCGGCGTCGAGCTGCATGGCGGTACGAATAATCTCTGCATGGGCCGCCGGATCGTTGCGATAGGTATCGATGGCCCGTTCGATTTGCTTGAAGAAGGCGTCAGCTTCCCCAGACTCGTCGCTAATGTCGAGCCATTCATACAGATAGGCGCAACGGCTCACCTTGGTCAATCCACCGGTGGCTCGCCCGATCACGATATTGCCCAAAAGGGAGGCTTCGTAATCCACCAGCCCGCACGGTTCAAAGCGTGATGGAATAAGAGAAAAATCGCCGCCGGCCAAAATGAGCTTGGAGAGCGGCAGATTGAATGCATTATTGAAATAAACCCTGGCTGGATAGAGCAAAGCAAGGGCTGCAAAGGCGCTTTCACTTGCTTTGCCGGCCGGATCGCCAGGTGGTGCGGAAGCGAGGATGATGAACTTGGTCCGGTCGTCATAGGCAAGTGTTCTACTGATAATACGCGCTACCAAGCCCAGATTCTTTTGTTCCACCAGCCTGCCGACCGCGGTCATGAGAATGGGGTCGTCGAGGGGCTCAACCCCGAACGCCTCGAGGTGCAGCAGCCGTTTTAATTCCAGCTTAATATGGAGCCGATTCACATCGAAATTGTGGTCTCTGGAAAGCATTTCAGACTGTGTTAGAGGATTGGAAAAAATGGGCACTGCACGCCTGGTCTGCATATTCCGCAGCACATCGGCTTTCAATTCGAGCAGGTTTTCCGAGCGATTGCTGTCCCGCATGCCGTTGGTGATTCCGGCGATAGGCAGCTTCTCGAACAGATCGAGGTGGCGGTTGGCAACATAGACTTCTCCCGGGGGGGCTCCTTTTTGCGCATATGCCTTGGCCCAGACTTCGCGGTGGCCTTGCTTCAATTCGGCGGCGTAGCCCCATGTGCCGGCTATGTCTCCGCTGACAGTGGTGATTTTGCCTCCGGTTTCATGCACTTTAAGCATGCAGGCTTTCATGAGATTGAGGTTGTCGAAAAAATCGAAGTACTTATGAAAGAGCTTCTCGCCTGGCAGATTAATGCGCTCAAGAGAGGCATAGCCTCCTCCGATGAGGGAAACAATGCCCTGGTACGAAGCATTATGGATTGTGAAGTGCACCGGATCCTTGCGTAGGCAATCGTCACCGAGATAGAACGGGATAAGCCCCACGTGATAGTCGTGTAAATGGATGGTATCGAACTGGTTTGCCTTGATGTAGCCGGCCATCGCCTGGGATACCGAGGAATAGAGGAGCACCCCCACTTGCGGGTCGTCGGGGTAAATGGCTGCGGCATTGGTCCAGCCCAACTGCAGGTGGTCCCAAAAATAGACAACTTTTTGACCGTCGGGAAAGATATGTTCGTAGACGTCGAAATAAAAACTGATACCCAGCAGGGTCGCCGGAAGCTTCAGATCGACCTTGGTCAGCCGTCTTTTGTCAAAATGCGCAAAACAGGGAGCAAGAACAACCACCTCCAGGTCGATGTTTTGTTTGGCAGCAGCCTTTGTGAGCTCCGCCGGAAGCTCTTCCACAACGACACCCAGCCCGCCGATTTTAGCTCCAAGCCCGGTTTCACTGCGGCCGATCTCCCATGCGGGCATGGCAACGCGCATTTTCCTTCTTTTTTCCGACATCAGGCTCCGATTCCTTTCGTCAAGAACGATTATAGTACTGCAAGGCGGTTTATTGCTATCACAATTCCGCCCTGATGTCGGCACGCATGCTTATTGTCCGAATCTTCTTTTTATGTTTTGCTCGAATCAGCGGAGAACTGGTATATTCTTACCATTCGACCAGCATCGTAATCCACCTGGGGCAAATGCGAGTGCTTTCAAATGACCAATGAGGACCTGATCAGAAAACTTCATCAGCTGGAACGAGAGCTTGCGGCACGGGATCGTAAGGTGAGCTGTCTGGTGGATGAGCTGAGGGGGGCTAGAGTACTGTACGAGTATGCCTCCTCCTTGACCATGGTCGGCGGGCTTTCGACCAAAGTTCAGATGATTGCCGATAAGGTGGTGGAGTTTTTCTGTGCGGATGTTTCTTGCATCGCTCTCTTTGACGAAGTCCCTGAGGGCAGCCTTACGGTACGCAGCTGTGCGGGCATGCAAATTGAGAAATTGCTCGAAATGCGGTTTCTCGCAGCCCGGTGCTCGCCAATCTCCGGGCCGGAAGGTTGCTTTTTCCCGATCCCGGCCGCCGGTGAGGCACTTGATCCAGTTGTCGAACGGGTTGTTAATGCAACCGAAATCGTATCCGGAATGGTAATGCCTCTCGACATCGAATCAACACGTCTCGGTTTCGTTTATGTCTTCAGCCGAACGAATGTTTTTACCCAGTCGCATCTGCTTTGCTTAGGCCAAATGGCAAAATTGGCAGGATGTGAAATCCAGCGCTTCCAAACGGAGCGCTCCTTAAAGGAGAGCGAAGAGCGTTTTCGTTTTATGGCAGAGACAACAGGGGACGTCATCTATCGTCTAAAATACGAGTCCATGAAATACGATTATCTCAGCCCGGGAATCACTAAGCTGACCGGCTACTCACTGGACGAGATTCAATATCTGGGCTTTGCCAAATTGGTCAAAAGGATTGACACGCCGGCAGGAAAAAACATTTCCGCAGCTTCGATACTCGCAGATCGGTTGCAGGGCAAGACGGGGGAATTTCGGGCCGACTATATGCTGCAAACCAAATCCGGGGAGCAGAAGTGGGTGAGAGACCACTCATTTCCCTGGTACGATGAATCGGAGCAAGTGATCGGATCGGTCGGCATCCTGAGCGATGTTACCGATTACAAGCGAGCTGAAGAGCGCATAGAGCAGCGCACCGACGATTTGATCGAATCGGAAGAGAAATATCGTACTTTGGTGGAAAATGTTCCACTGGTTGTATATCGGATGAGACCGGAGGCGGAGGTCTTTTTTCTGAACCAGTTTGTCGATCACGTGTTTGGATTCAGCGCCAATGAAATTCTGCGCAACCCTGAAATCTGGATTGAAAGGCTTTATGAGGAAGATCGGGAAAGAATCATGCAGCTTCGGAAAGAGAGCTGCAGTGAAGGGAAGGAGTTTCTGGCCGAATATCGGCTGGTCCACAAATCAGGCCATCTGATTTACGTTCTCGATCATGCTATTCCATTTCGTTCCACCGGCGGGATCATAAGCAGCCTTGATGGGATCATTATGGATATGACCGGCAGGATCAGGCTGCAGGAGCAACTGGTAAGGGCCGAAGGGCTCAAAACCATCAGCGAGGTTTCACAGCGACTGGCCCATGAAATCCGCAATCCGTTAATGTCGGCGGGAGGCTTTGCGCGACTGTTGCTCTCGTCCATGGAAGATCAGGACCCCAACAGGGAAAAGGTGAAGATCATTGTCCAGGAAGTGGGTCGACTTGAAGCTATTCTGCGCACCATAATCAACTACCTCCAGCCATTGGAGATAAAGAGGGTCCCGACTGATTTCAACAGCCTGATAGAATCGACCGTCGGCAAAACAGCCAAAACCGTCGCAAAGAAGAAAATAAAGGTGATTCTCGATTTGGCACGCCAACTCCCCGTTGTTTCAGTCGACCCGGCGTTGCTGGGGCAGGCGGTGGAAGCTCTCATACGGAATGTCGTTTATCAAATGCAGGAAGACGGCACAATCGTGATCCGTACCGCGCCTGCAGGCGACCTGGTCGAGTTGACCTTGTGCTATCGGGCGGCACAGCTTTCCGGCGATGATCTGGAGCACTTTTTTTATCCCTTTACCACGTTTCATTTGAATTACAGTGATACCGACCTTCCCATGTCCAAAATAATAGTGACCAAGCACGGTGGAAAAATCGATGTGGGGTTCTCCGGCACTGGAGAAGTGGTCATTACTTTGTCATTGCCTGTTTCATAATCCCATCAGCCTTATCTCAGTTTCACAGAATATTAGCCCAAACGGTCATTCCCGCATGCTTCTGCTGGGAATCCGTCAAAAAAGGCTGGATGCCCGTCCTCGCGGGCATGACCGAAAATAGTCGGACACTCTATTGGGTAGACGTATGCTTGGGATACTCAATGCTGGTAGAAAGCTATTTGTAGATCAGCAATAAGTTAATAATTTAACTGACACAGTAGCATTGATGTTGTACATCAATTTTTTCCTAAAGTATTCGCTTGGATATTCCGATATTCATCATGAATCTGCATATCAACGCTCCAAACTTAAAGTAACTCGGGTTGTTGTCGATCTCGCTCTGAAACGATCACTGGAGGCCGATGCACTCGTGTTGCCGGGCGGACGGACAACGAACCGGCCGGTTGTTTGCCGGGGCCATACAACGATGGCCGGTGCTCGCATTCGACTTCTACCCCCAATTGTTTTCCTAAGATATTTCTCTCCTGGCTCTACTCCCGCCTGTTCAATTGCCATATCGGACCGTAGCGCAGCCCTTTGGGGCTTCCGGTCCAGGGCTAAA
>JAVEVM010000220.1:0-6086 GCA_034005055.1 Desulforhabdus sp.
TTGCTTTTCGGTGAACCGGAGGCCGCGCCAAAGAACGGAAATATCGTCCTGCAGGGATTTTCATCCGATCTTATGAAGCCCCTCACCGCACCGGAGGAATTCGGCTCCGACAATCTCTCGGACAAGATCGACGGCAAGGCTGAGCTCTACCTTTCGGCCGGCTTTCAAAACCTGAAGAGCCAACGATTACAGAAACCAGATGAAGCGGACTCCTGGCTTGAGGTCTTCCTTTTCGATATGGGCAACGTGCGCAACGCCTATTCGGTTTACAGCCTGCAGCGCCGTCCCGATGCGCAGACAGCCGATTTCAGCCAATTTGCCTATCAAACTGGAAACGCTCTCTTTTTCGCCCATGGTAGGTACTACGTTGAAATGATAGCAAGCAGAGAAGGAATGACGGAAACCATGCTGGCACTGGCTCGTGATTTTGTGCAACAGGAACCGGTCGCTCCGGATTCATTGGGTGAACTGGCCATGTTCCCCGTCGACAGGCTGGTTGAAGGAAGCATTTCTTTGCACGCCACGGACGTATTTGGATTCAGTCGCCTGAACAACGTATTCACGGCGAAGTACGAGATTGCAGATCAGGAGGTGCGGGCTTTCGTCTCTGTTCGAGAATCACCACAGAGTGCAGCAGAAATGGCTTCCGCCTATCACCGGTTTCTCCTTGACAACGGCGCGGTCGAGGTCGAGCCGGGCATAGCCGTGCCGGGTGCCAGACTGCTCGATGTGTTCGATCTGTATGAACTGATCTTTTCTCATGGGGAATTCATGGCCGGAGTGCATGAGGCTGACGACATCGATTCCGCTAGAGAGCTCGGCCGGATGCTTTATCATAAACTGCGAGCTGCCAGATGAAACACCAAGAAAAGAACAGCTCAATGAGCCGAAGGGAATTTGTTTATCGCTCCGCCAAAGCTGGGCTGATGATCGCTGCCGCGGGCTCACTGGGTTACTGGCTGTATGACGGAGAAGGCCCGCAACCGGGTCATCGTGCCGAAGAGAGCCCGATTGCCCTGCCCCCTTTTTCCATCGCCGGTCTGCAGCCAAGGATGAGCATTGTAACCGGGGATGACCGGGTAAAGACCGTACAACTGGGCCTCAAGGCCGTAGGAGGGATGGAAAGCTTCATCCGACAGGGCGATAAAGTGCTCATTAAGGTCAACGCCGCTTTTGCTTCACCGCCCATTCTATCGGCAACAAGCAATCCACAACTGGTCTCGGCCGTAGCGGAATTGTGTCTGAAGGCCGGCGCATCGGCTGTGATCGTTACCGACAATCCCATCAACGATCCTGAAAGCTGCTTTGCTCTGAGCGGGATTGGTGAGGCCGCCCGCTCGGTCGGAGCCAGGGTGCTGCTGCCAAAAAAGAGCTTCTTTCAACCAACGACTGTCCAGGGCGGTTCGTTGATCAGGCATTGGCCTCTTCTATACGCTCCATTCGAGGGCGTAAACAAGGTCATAGGGATTGCTCCCGTCAAAGATCACCATCGCAGCGGCGCATCCATGACCATGAAAAACTGGTATGGACTGCTTGGAGGCCGACGCAACATTTTTCATCAAAACATACACGACTGCATCATGGAGCTGGCAATGATGGTGAAGCCCACGCTGGTAATTTTGGACGGCACGACCAGCATGATGACCAACGGTCCGACGGGCGGGTCCCTTGCCGATCTCAAGCAGACCCACACGATGATCGTGAGTACCGATCAAGTGGCGGCGGACGCTTTCGGGGCAACTCTGCTCGGTAAAACCGTGCACGATCTGCCCCACCTCTTAAAGGCTCAGGCCGCAGGCGCAGGAACCGTCGACTACGAGTCGCTCAAACCGGTGCGGGAGAGTATCGGGTAGCCGGATCAAAAGCGGACTCACAGCTTTTGTCTCCAACGGAAGCGCCGCGGTCAAGCACGTACAGACACCGATCAGTCACCGAAGCGCAACAAGCTTGACGGATGGAATCCTCAGAGTCTTCTGCCGCCTACAATCAGCAAACATGGAATTCGTATGAACATTGTTACAGTCAGACGCATTAGCCAATCTTTTTTTCTTGTTTTGTTCCTCTGGTTCTGCATCGCCAGCTCTTGGGGCGTCGCATGGTGGCAGCTGCGCGGCTGGCCTGTAAACTGGTTCCTGCAGCTCGACCCATTGGTGGCGCTTGCTACCATGCTCACCACCGGCACTCTCTACGCCGGTCTCCCTTGGGCTCTTGTGACCGTCGTCTTAACCGCCCTGCTTGGGCGTTTTTTTTGCGGTTGGGTATGCCCGTTCGGAACCATGCATCAGGTGGTGGGTTATCTGGGTAGACGAGGCAAACCCTTGCCGGATCGCGCCGCGGCTAATCGGTACCATGGCGGCCAGGTGGTTAAATACTATCTTCTCGTGTTCCTGCTTTCTGCTGCCGCCGGGACACTAATAGCTCAAGGAGTGCGGGCGGCTTTCGACGTATCTGCCATACTGTGGCTGCTGGCAATAGCAACCGCTGTGTCTATTACCCTCAATTTCATGGGCTACTCGGTCAAGAAAAGGAAAACAGCCGGATTACTGCTTCTTCTCCTCGGCTTCTGGACCTTTCTGGCGCTCGTTTCTTCGATGGGTCGCATGATCGGTGCTTCACTGCAGACCGGTCTGCTCGATCCCATTCCCCTGGTGCACCGTTCGGTCAACCTGGTCCTTCTGCCTTTAGTCGACGCAAACTCGCAGCTGCTCTCCACGACTCAACGCTATTACGAAGGTGCCTGGCTGATAGGATTGCTTTTCCTGACCGCCATCTTATTGAATCTGAAATCACCACGGTTTTACTGCAGGTACGTTTGCCCTTTGGGAGCCCTTTACGGCGTCATGGGACGTTTTGCTCTGTGGCGGATCGGCAAAGCCACCAACGAATGCACCCAATGCAAGCTGTGCGAAGCCAATTGCGAAGGCGCCTGCGAGCCGACGAATCAAATCCGTACGGCCGAATGTGTACTGTGCGTTAACTGCCTGCATGACTGCAAGCACGGCCTGATCGGTTTTCGAACCACTCCGTCGGCAGCCGGAGAGATCGCCTCTCCCGATCTTTCCCGACGCGGGTTTGTGGTGACGTTGGCCTCAGGGATTGCGATAATACCGATCATGCGCCTTGGCGGCTACACGCAACAGAATTGGAACCCGGCGCTAATTCGGCCTCCCGGCGCTCTGCCCGAGCCTGATTTTCTGTCCCGCTGCATCAAGTGCGGCCAATGCATGCGTATTTGCCCCACCAATATCATCCAACCGGCCGAGCTCCAGGGAGGTCTGGAAGCCGTTTGGACGCCCGCCTTGAATTTTCGCATCGGTACCAGCGGCTGTCAGCTCAACTGCATTGCCTGCAGCCATGTGTGTCCGACCGCAGCTATTCGGCCGATCTCCCTGGATGAGAAACTGGGCCGTGGGGAGTTCACAGAGCTCGGACCGATAAGGCTGGGCACGGCTTTTGTCGATCTGGGCCGATGCCTGCCATGGGCGATGGACAAGCCCTGCATTGTGTGCCAGGAAAACTGCCCCGTCAGCCCCAAAGCCATTCATGTAAAAGAACACTTCAACACCGTTCGCGAAGGAGTCTTACAGGTCTATCGAGCCGATGCAACGACTCTGGAAATTGCCGATCTGAAGCTCCTGCCGGGCGCGTACTCGAGCGGGGATTATTTTATCCGAGCTGCCCTGGAGAGCGAAAGCCAGCGCAGGCTTATCGTGGAAAACACCGATCGGTTGCTTAGGATCGCACCGCAAGCGCCTTTCGAGAAAACGCCGGCAACCGGATCGATTATAGAGATCCAGGTCCGACTGCAACGTCCGCAAGTAGACCCGGCCCGCTGCATCGGGTGCGGTGTATGTGAACATGAATGTCCGGTAAGCGGCCGCAGAGCAATCCGGATCACCGCCGAAAACGAATCAAGAAGCAAGAGCCGTTCGCTGCTTCTGGAAGCTCGAAGATACGAAGCCATGAAAACACTTAAGGTGTGAAGCATGGAAAATGAAAAACGATTGGCTCATCATTATAAAGTCGGGCGAAATAATCAGCTGGTTGCAGCTGCTGTTTAATTTTCGCTTTTTGGCACTTTGGTGGTTATTGTGTTGCTGTTGATGTTTGCCGATAGAAACAAGCTTGAAAAATAGGGCAAGGAGAAGCGGGTATGCCGAACGATGAAAAAGGTCTTTCACGTCGCGATTTTTTGAAAGCAGCAGGCACAGCCGGTGCTGGGTCGGTTCTTGCAGCTGCGGGGAGCTTGGCTCAGAGCCGGGCCAACGCATCCGAGAGCGAGCCGGAGATCACTCAAGTACCGAAACGAGCGTTTGGAAAGACGGGAGTTGATGTTTCTATTCTCTCCCTGGGAGGAATGTTCGACATCTCATCCAATCAGTTGATGCTGAGGCAGGCGCTTAAATGGGGCGTGACTTACTGGGATACCGCAGACTGTTATGAAGGTGGCAACAGCGAGCTCGGGATCGGCCAGTACTTCAAACGATATCCCGATACCAGAAAAGAGGTCTTCCTCGTCACCAAATCGGATTCGCGCGATGTCGAGGGAATGACGCAGCTTCTCGAAAGGTCTCTGGAGAGAATGAGCACGAATTACATCGATCTCTATTTCATCCATGGCATGCGCAGCATTGACGAGATCGGCACCGCCACAAAAGCTTGGGCCGAAAAGGCAAAATCCGCGGGAAAAATCAAATTCTTCGGCTTCAGCACCCATAGCAACATGGAACAGTTGATGATGGATGCCGCCAAGCTCGGTTGGATCGACGGCATCATGATGTCCTACAATTTCCGGCTGATGCAAACCGACAAGATGAAGGCCGCCGTGGAAGCTTGTGCGAAAGCCGGTATCGGCTTGACTGCGATGAAGACCCAAGGCGGCAGCTGGATCAGCCGGGTTCTGGAATCGGAGCTTGAGCTGACCGACCGTTTTATCAAGCTTGGTTACACAGACAAGCAGGCCAAGCTTAAAGCCGTTTGGGAGAACACCGATATTGCCAGCATCTGCTCGCAAATGCCCAACATGAGCATTCTCACCACCAATATTGCCGCTGCTATAAACCGGACAAGGCTTTCTGCCAAAGAGCTGAACCTGCTGGAACATTATGCGCGAGAGACGGCGTCAGACTACTGTGCAGGCTGCACCGCAATCTGCGAGCCTTGCCTGGCAAGCTCCGTACCAATTGGCGATATCATGCGCTATTACATGTATTATCAGAGCTATGGGGACCATGATCTAGCCAGAGCCCTGTTTGCCGAAATTGACCAAACGACCAGAGATCGGCTGCTCAGCCTCGACTATTCGGAGGCAGAGCGAAAATGTCCACAGCGGATAAAAATAGCCAGGCGCATCGAAGAGGCAACTATTGTTTTGGGCTAGATGGACCCATTCGACCGGAAGGGATAACCGATGACCAGCCGAAGTCATACCGATGCGGTGCAAATGATGCGAAGCGAGGCATACCTCGACTTTGTGCAGATGCTCACGGGAGTGGTGCTCATTTTTTTTATGTGGAGCCACATGATCCTGGTGGCCAGCATCAACCTGGGCTCCGGCGTCATGAATGCCATCGCCGGATCCCTGGAGGAAACCTACCTGGCGCAGCTCGGCGGACCGCTCATCGCCCTGATATTTCTGCTTCATTTTATCCTGGCTGCGCGCAAGCTCCCGTTCAAATATACAGAGCAGAAGGCAATGTGGCAGCACAGCCTAAGACTAAATCACCTGGATACCTGGCTATGGGTGGTGCAGGCGGCAACCGCCATGGTCATCCTGATCATGGGCTCCATTCATATGTGGACCGTTTTAACCAACCTACCCATTACCGCAGCCAAGAGCGCAGCCCGCATCCAGGGAGGATGGTGGCTGGCTTTCTATCTCATTCTACTGCCGATGATTGAACTTCACGTGGGCATCGGCTTCTATCGGATCGGCGTGAAATGGGGCTGGATCAAGCGAACCAATCGCCGATTTTTCCAGGGCATTGAAAAAAAACTGACTCTAACCTTCATCGTTATAGGACTGATAAGCCTCTTTACTTTCTACTTCCTCGTCAAGGCAGCTGTTTAAGACACGACGGCTTAAT
>JAVEVM010000221.1:0-6079 GCA_034005055.1 Desulforhabdus sp.
TGTGAAGTGTGTGGAAATATCGTTGAGGTTTTGCACGGGGGTGCGGGAGAGCTCGTTTGCTGCGGTGAGGCGATGCGACTGTTGGCCGAGAATACCGTAGATGCAGCAAAAGAAAAGCACGTCCCGGTGATGGAAAAACAAGCCGATTCCATAAAAATCAAAGTCGGCAGTGTCGCCCATCCGATGGAAGAAAAGCACTATATCGAGTGGATTGAGCTGCTTGCAGGCGATAAGGTGTACCGGCGGTTTTTGTCAGCAGGTCAGGTTCCCGAGGCCGTTTTTTGCCCTGAGGGTCAAGCGACATCGGCAAGAGCTTATTGTAATCTGCACGGTTTATGGAAAAGTTAGGATAACAGACGGGCTTCGCAATTGAGCCGCAGAGAGCGCTGCTGTAGACAGAGAGAGCAGTCGCAGGCAGGATGAGCCTCTCTGCGGCGGGAAGCAGTAACCGTGAAATCACGATCTTCGCTTTTCGGTCAAACAAGGTAATTCGATAACTTACTCGAAAAGGAGGTGAAAGAGCGATGGACGTCTTGATGCTATCGCGACTCCAGTTCGCGGCGGCCACTTTTTTCCACTTTCTGTTCGTTCCCCTGACGTTGGGCTTATCCATTCTGATCGCCATCATGGAGACGAAATATGTCCGCACCGGTGATGAAGAATACAAACGCATGGCCCGTTTCTGGGGGAAGATTTTCCTGATCAACTTTGCCATCGGGGTGGTGACCGGAATCACCCTGGAGTTCCAGTTCGGAACCAACTGGTCACGGTATTCTCAGTACGTGGGGGACATCTTCGGCTCCCTTCTGGCCATTGAAGCTACTGTGGCCTTTTTTCTGGAGTCTACCTTCATTGCGGTATGGGCGCTGGGCTGGAACAGACTGTCCGCTAAAGCCCATGCAGTGACCATATGGTTGGTGGCGGTTGCCGCCAACTTGTCGGCTGTTTGGATTCTGATTGCCAATTCGTGGATGCAGCATCCGGTCGGATATGTTATCCGCAACGGCAGGGCGGAGCTCACCGATTTTCTGGCCGTGGTCACACAGTCCTATGCGATCCACCAATTTGTGCACACAGTGAGCGCGGCTTACATCTTGAGCGGTTTTGTCGTTATGGGGATCAGTGCGTATCATTTGCTGCGCAAACAGCATACTTCTTTCTTCAATAGATCTTTTCGCATGGGCCTCGCTATGGCGCTCATTTTTTCCATTGTCGCAGTGGTGCAGGGCCATATGAACGGGGCTAAGGTGGCTGCGGCACAGCCTACCAAGCTGGCCGCCATGGAATCTCTGTGGGAGACCAAACAGGGGGCGCCACAGTATTTGCTGGTGGTACCCGATGAGAAAAACCAGAAGAACCGGCTGGAATGGGGGGCCATTCCCGGTGCCCTGAGCTTGCTGGCTTATCATTCCACCGAGGCCACAGTTAAGGGGCTTAATGATTTTCCGGAAGACGAGAGGCCTCCTGTCACTCTTACTTTTCTCTCTTTCCGGATCATGGTAGGACTCGGCTTGCTTTTCCTGCTTCTTACCGTTATTGGCTGGCTGAAGCGGAACAAGCTGGAGGAAAGTCCGGGATTCCTGAAAGTAATGCTTTATTCAATACCACTTCCCTATCTCGCTGCCGAAGCCGGTTGGGCACTGGCTGAAGTGGGTCGTCAACCGTGGGTTGTGTACGGCGTGATGAAAACATCCGCAGCGGTTTCCCCCATTGCAGCCTCCCAGGTAATGATTTCATTAGCTGCCTTCGTGCTGGTCTACTCTGCGCTCGGAGCGGCGGCTTTCTATCTGATCGCCAATCACGCCCGAAAAGGGCCGGAACCGGTTAAGGTCCAAGTTGAGGAGAGGAGGGATTAGTATGCTCGCATCGATCTGGTTTATCCTTTGGGGAGTCCTCTGGGCTGTTTATTTTATGCTGGACGGCTTCGATCTTGGCCTTGGCACACTCATGCCCTTCGTGGCCAAGAACGAGACCGAGAAACGGATGGTCTACAGTGCCATGGGTCCGTTCTGGAATGGCAATGAAGTCTGGCTGATTGCCGCTGGTGGTGTGACTTTTGCCGCTTTCCCCACAACCTATGCGGTGATGTTCAGCGGGCTTTACTCTGCTCTGATGCTGATTCTTTTTGCACTCATTTTCCGTGGTGTGGCCATTGAATTCAGAAGAGAGGCGGACCATCCCCAGTGGAGAAAGCTCTGGGATTACTGTCTGACCTTGGCAAGCTTCCTGCCGGCTTTACTGTTGGGTGTCGCGTTCGCCAATATTTTTCAGGGAATTCCCATCGATGAAGAGGGAATATTCCAGGGTACCCTGTTTTCGCTGTTGAATCCTTACGGAATATTGGGCGGATTGTTTTTCGTGCTCATGTTTCTCTTGCACGGTGCGCTTTGGCTGGCTGTAAAAACCGAGGGGGATCTCCATGACCGTGCCGCGTCTTTAGCGGCAAAGCTTTGGATCGCCATGGCCGCCTCGGCGGTTGCTTTTTTGGTGGCCACCTGGTTTTACACGAGGCTCTACGACAACTATTTGCAGAACCCGATGTTTTATATGGTTCCTATCATCTTGATTCCGCTCCTCACGGTTGCAGCATTGGTGATGATCCGGGTCTATCTCGCCAAAGCTCAATGGTGGAGAGCGTGGTTCTCTTCCTGTGGTGTTATCGTAGGTGCAACCCTGTTCGGCGTGGTCGGCCTTTATCCGAACATGCTGCCGTCCAGCTTGAATCCGGCCTACAGTCTGACGGTCCACAATTCATCCTCCAGCCCTCTGACTTTGAAGATCATGCTGGGGGTCGCCCTTATATTTGTACCTGTGATTATAGCTTACCAAAGCTATGTCTATCATCTTTTCAGCGGCAAGCTGAAAGAGAGCGATCTGCTGGAAGAAAGCAGCTATTAGTTGAGGAATGCCGGATACCGGGATGGAACGATTCGGTGCGCTGGTGCTGCCCCGATCGTTCTGAACCGGTATCGGAATTGATGACGGTCCGCATTTCACCGAATCTGTGGAGAGCAGATTGCACCAGCTGCGAAAGGCGGGATGAGGTAGTGGTATTCTCTTCGAATTCTTTCAATGACTTCGGTATCCGCCTGGAACGGAACCTGGGCCGGCTCGGGCGGTGCCAGCTTGTGACTCGCGGTAAACGGAGTATCTTGCAGTTTTAAATTGTAGGCCAGGATCATCAATCGTTCCAAGTTCACCACATCCTCAATATTATAGGCGAGAAGCGTTTCCAATGCGCGCTGATTGTTGTTCCTGAGATAGTCGCGCCAAAGCAGCACGGCAAAGAAGCCGTCAACCCCATCCAGCTCCGCCCTGTCAATGCCCAGTTGCTTTTCACAGCCTTTCAGGCCGCCTCGATAGCCGAGACCGGCCAGCACATAGCGCAAATCGATATGCGCCTGATCCATGGGGATTCCAAGACTTTTTCGAATGAACGGAAGATCGAAGCATTTTCCGTTGTAGGTCACAAGCAACTCATAATTCGTAATGCGGTCATGGAATTCCCCCAGATTCTCGCCATTGACGAAATGAAAAATCGATTTTCCATCGTATAGAGCAATGGTCGTGATGTGATCATTAAAGTCGCCCATGCCGGTCGTTTCGATATCGAGATAGGCAATGCTGTGCCGGAATTGTGCAAACAGTCGCCAGTGATGAGCCCCGGGCAGCAGTTCGGCAAAATAGTGCAGCCTTCCTTGCTCGAGCTCCTCGAAGGATTGTTCCACATGTTTTTGCAGCGAGCGCATGCGGTTCCTGCTGAACGGCGGTCGAGCCGACGTATTCTCCAGCAGGTCCTTCCAGCCGTGAATTCCCGAAGCCCAGATGCGTTGTTCGGATTGAAGGCCGATGCCCGGTATGTGGCAAAACGTGTTACAGAGCATTTGTAATTACTCCAGCTGCAGGCGCGCTGTCGCAGCGGCTGCAAGGCAAAAAGACAGAGACAAAGGGATCTAAGATCACGTCTTCTGCCCTCCGCCTTCGGCAAGAGCATCTCTCAGAGCCGCCACGAAATGATTGAAAACCTCGGTCTTGTGTCTGCGCCCATCGAGTTTGAGGTTGGCAAACATTTTGCTCCGCAGAGCGAATGCTATCTCGAGCTGCACGCCCCTGCCGGAGCTGCTGCGGTTGCACAGGTTGAGCTCGCTTCTGCCTTGAATGCCGTCCCTTACTCCGGTGGCAAATCCGGAAGTTTCAAGGGACTTTTTCACTGTTTCCCGCAAGCTATGATCCGTCCCGCCAAGGTATACGATCTCTGCCTCATCCTTGCAGCCGTGAATGGTCAGCACCCGCCGAGCATTCCCCAAAGCTTTCATGCAAACAGGCTCGTCGAAATGAGTGCTGGCAATATGCAGATTCCAGTTTCCGGCCGGCTTGAGACCCTCCAGGGCGTAGAAAGAGTGCTCTTTCGCGGCCACAGCATCGGCTATTTCGGAGCAGCCCGGCTCGATGTTGCCCCCATGCGGCGCTATGACCAGAATCCCGGAACGGCCGTGTCTAAGCTTGATGCTGTAGTCGCGGCCTTCGCATTCATGCTGCTTGAGCTCCGCATAGCTGGAGTATTTGACGGGAGAGCGCATCTATAAAATAGTTGAGCTCTTGGCTATGTGTGATGCTGTTTATCGATAGCCGGCGGCGCTTCGCCGGCTGGCATTTCACTCGGCGCAGGCTTTGCCGGGGGCTCTGTTGTTGCGATGCTTTGATCGTGCCTGGCTGCGACTTCAACCCAGTCAATGTTGTTGAAAAATGCCTCGATGTATTTGCTCCGGTCGAGTTGGTAGTCGGGCATGTATGCGTGCTCCCAGACGTCCATGACCAGCAGCGGTTTAAAACCTGCGGGATGATTGGTCTCGTGATCGTTGATCCAGAAGTTGACCAAACGCCCGCTTTGCGGATCCGCATAAAGAATGACCCAGCCGATGCCACGCATGGCCCCGGTGGCAATAAAATCCTTCTTCCACTGATCGAAGCTGCCGAAGTTCTCAACGATTGCCTGATGTAAAGGCAACTTGATATCCAGCGGCTTTTTCCCACCAAGATTTGAAAAGTACAATTCGTGCAGCACCATCCCATTGATCTCAAAGCCCAGCCTTCGCTTCAGTTCGGAGTACTCGAGCGAGCTCGCATTGCCCGCTTTAAGGAGCGATTTGAGCTGATCGAGGAGCAGGTTGGTATTTTTCACATATCCTTGATAAAGTTTGAAATGGCTTTGCAGAAGGAGGTCGGTAAAACCCTCCATGCCGATCAGCTCATTAAATTCTTTGGCCGTATACGCTTTAACCGGCTTGACGCTTTTTAATTCCGGCTTCTGGGCGGATTGGCCGCATCCCGTTAGAGCGAAGGCTGCCGCCAGAAAAGAAGCTGTTAAAATATGAATTCTTCTTTGCATGCTTTCCCCCTTTCTGAACGAACATTTGCTGAAATACGCGGTACTTGCTAAGGGCTCATGGCCCGATAAAAGATCATTCCAACAAAAAAAGATAAAATTTATGTAAAATCTAATCTATATTCCCACTGCGAGCAAATAAAAACTGGTCAACCGGCACCGCGGGTCTTACAGTATCTTGCGAATCTGGCTGTGCATTTTTCTAACCGCTTCATCTTGCTCTGCTCGTCGAAGGTCCGACATGCCGCCTTATGCTCCACAGCAGGTTAAAGCTTGGGCTTGTATTCGCCTGCAGTATTAGGATATAAGTGTCTAAAGAATTTACGTTTTTTTGTTCTATCAACATTTATTTTGCATCCGCAAATATCCCCGGCAAGCGAGCCTTCTTAATCCCGGGCCGGGGGCATTGTCGGATTGTCGCCCCGTAGTGGCCGCTTCTTTGGCCTGAGGTTTATGAAGGAGATACTCGCTATGAAACAGGACCTAGAGGTTGAAACTCTGCAAATGCAGCTGCCCTATTACGAGCTCGGTCGGAAAAGGGAGAAAAGTGTCAGCTTAGACTGGACAAAGGAATGGGACCGGTTTGACGCCAGAAAGCTGTTTGATTTCGACATTTCATCGCTGTCGCAGGAGCAGTTGGCGGCAATGCGCAAGCGGCAAGACTTGCTGATGGACGGCAACCATGCGGCATTG
>JAVEVM010000222.1:0-6076 GCA_034005055.1 Desulforhabdus sp.
TTAGTATATCGATTGCATCCTCTCCTAGAGAAGTTTTTTTCGAGTGGCAGATTATAGCTGCTGCAAATTCGAATATCACGAACTGTGGTGGATATGTTTATAAGGTGCACTCCCCAATTTTCATCGAGTCGCTCAATTTTCAGGAGCAAAATATTAACACGTCTCTTTTTCCAAGCTCAACAACAAATCACCCGGAGGCAATCCGTCCCTTAAGCTCCAAACCAGCTTCAATCCAGCTTGACAGTTCATGCCGATTTCCTTAATTTTATTGTGATCCCGTCGATATACTGGAGAAAAGCCAATTACTGGTACCGGCGAAAGCTGTATCGGCGACAACAAACACTAGACTTAGATCAGTTTGACTACCCGCCTGAAGTTAGGAAATAAGTAAGCAGATCTAACACGATGGAGGAATAAGAAGATGGAAAACAAACTGCGTACGACTTTGCTTTTAGCCGTACTCACCGCATTGATAATCTTTATCGGGCGCCTTTTCGGCGGTTCGCAGGGGATGGTGATCGCTTTCGTGCTGGCTGTGATCATGAATCTTGGCAGCTACTGGTTTTCAGATAAAATCGTATTGGCCATGTATCGAGCGCAGCCGGTCGACGAGCATCAAGCACCCGAGCTCTACCGCATTGTCAGGGAACTGGCGGCGCAGGCGAATTTGCCGATGCCTCGCGTGTACATTATCCCGCAGGACACACCCAACGCTTTTGCAACCGGAAGAAACCCGGAGCATGCGGTCGTAGCGGTGACTGAAGGAATACTGAGACTGCTGACCCCGGAAGAAATTCGGGGCGTTCTCGCCCATGAACTGGGACACGTAAAAAATCGTGATATTCTAATAAGCTCGATCGCCGCGACGTTGGCCGGTGTGGTGATGATACTCGCAAACATGGCTCGCTGGGCCGCTATCTTCGGGGGCGGCAGAAGCGATAATGAGGAAGGCGGGGGCGGCATAATCGGGTTGCTTGTGACCGCTATTCTGGCTCCAATTGCAGCTATGCTCATACAAATGGCTATTTCGAGATCGCGCGAATACCTGGCTGATGAAACAGGTGCCAGACTCTCACACAGTCCTGAATCTCTGGCGAGTGCCCTGGAAAAATTATCCATGGCATCGCAGCGTCTGCCGATGCATGATGCAAGACCGGAAACTGCTCATATGTTTATCGTAAATCCCCTTTCCGGCAAGAGCCTGGTCAACCTTTTCAGTACTCATCCCCCCATTGAAGAACGCATTCTTCGATTGCGATCGATGCGTCAATATTGATGATCCAAAGTTAGCCTTTGCTGCGAATAAGAACCGCGTGGCAAAGGCTATCCATTTTCCCCTCCTTGAATTTGCCTTTGACAGAAATCTCTTTTTTAATTACACGTTAGAATGTGCCGATTTTCACAGTGCTCCGGCTTTTTCCAAGGCACACCTGAACCGGGCAAAGCCGTAACTCGTGAATAAATTGTAATGACAACGTGTATCAACCATCCAAATTTAAACGAGCTCTTTTCGTTGCGGAGAAAGAAGCATCATGGCCAATGTCGTTATCGTTGGGACCCAGTGGGGTGACGAGGGAAAGGGAAAAATTGTCGATCTGCTCACAGACAACGCTGATTACGTGATCCGCTTTCAAGGGGGGAATAATGCCGGTCACACCCTAGTTGTCAAAGGGAAGAAATTCATCCTGCATCTAATCCCTTCCGGTATTCTTCACCCGGGTAAGATTTGCGCGATAGGAAACGGCGTGGTAATCGATCCGGCCGTCTTAATTCAAGAGATCGATCGTCTCATTGGCCACGGATTGCCGGTCAGCCCCGAGAACCTGATCATCAGCCGTTATGCACACATCATCATGCCTTATCATCGCGCCTTGGATCTCGCTCGGGAAAAAAAGAAGGGGAGCTCCAAAATAGGCACCACTGGCCGTGGGATCGGACCTTGTTATGAAGATAAGGTGGCCCGCAATGGCATAAGAATGCACGACTTGTTCAGCGAGGAAACTCTGGCCGAAAAGATCGAGAAAAACCTTGAAGAAAAAAATTTCTTGCTGCAGCACTTTTTTGAAGAGCAACCGTTGGACGGTAAAGCCATTTTAGATGAATACCTCGCTTACGGCGAGCGGCTTGCACCCTTCGCCGAAAATGTCTCCGAACGACTTCAATCCGCCGACCGACTCGGCAGTAAGCTACTGTTCGAAGGGGCGCAGGGAACTCACCTGGATATTGATCACGGCACCTATCCCTTTGTCACTTCCTCGAATACGGTTGCCGGGAATGCCTGCTGCGGGTCCGGCGTTGGTCCCGACAGGATCCATGAAGTTTTGGGTGTGGTAAAAGCTTACACGACTCGTGTGGGAGGCGGCCCCTTCCCTTCCGAATTATTGGATGAAACGGGTCAAAGGTTGCAGCAAGTAGGTGGAGAATTCGGCTCCACTACCGGCAGGCCTCGGCGATGTGGGTGGCTCGATATGGTAGTTCTCAAGAATGCCGCAAAATTGAATGGCTTAGCCGGCTTGGCGATAACCAAGCTCGACGTTCTGACCGGCTTGCCCACGCTGAAGATCGCTGTAGGTTATCAGTGCGGCCCGCAAAGGCTTGATACGGTCCCACCTGAGCTCAGTGCGTTGGAGGCGTGTGTACCGATTTACGAAGAACTGCCCGGTTGGGAAGAGGATATTCGAGGAATCCGCAGGTTCCCCGACTTACCGGAAAATACTCGGCGTTATTTGAAAAGAATTGAAGAATTGGCGCGCATTCCATTGCACATCGTGTCAGTAGGCCCGGGCAGAGATGAGACGATTGTTCTTCGCGACCCCTTTGCGGCTTGAGCAGGCTGACATCGGATCGTCTAATTTGAGGATTGCTACCGAACGATCATATATGGCGTGGCTACAGAGAGGATTGCCGCGCCTTTTCTGCAGAAAACCTGGAGACTTATCCCAATCGGGATTCTTCAACCTCATTGGTACATATAATAGTCCTACGCGTTTTAAATTCATAGGGTACCCCGTTGACAAAGCAACCTCACATAAAGTACTTTATCTTTGATGATTTTCTCTTCTTCATAACTTAACAAATCTACCGGTATCAACTTACTAGCGGAATGGTATCATTGGCGCCATTCCACCGTACCAATGCAGAGGTATTTGCTCCGTCTTATCCAAAACATCATAACAGGTTGGGTCAATAGAATTAGATCGTTTCTTCAGCAAGCCATATCATGGAGGAGGTGATACTTCAGCGAAACAGAAGGCTTGAATGAGTTACTTGGGCTGCCGCAGGGCAGTCGTCAATCGACCAAGGTAAATGGAGGGACATAATATGAAGTTGACACGAAGGGATTTCCTCAAAATCTCTGGTGCAGCTACTGCCGGCCTTGCTTTAAGCGGAATCGGGTTTGATCTGCGCCCCGTTCATGCTTTCAGCATGGAGCTGCGTACCAAAGATGCCAAGGAGACGCCCACCGTTTGTTGTTACTGTGCGGTGGGGTGCGGAATAATTTGCCACACTGCTAAAGAGAAAGGGCAGGTGATCTATACCGAAGGGGACGCGGATCATCCCATCAATGGCGGATCGTTGTGCGCCAAAGGGGCTGCCGCCTACCAGATCGCCCAAAATGATAAGCGCATTACCAAAGTGCTCTATCGGGCTCCGAACAGCTCGGAATGGCAGGAGAAGAGCTGGGAGTGGGCACTCAAAGAGATTGCCCAACGAGTGAAAAAGAGCCGGGATGCGAGCTTCACAGCAAAGAACGAGAAGGGGCAGGTGGTGAATCGGTGCAACGCGATTGCATCGGTTGGAAGCGCCGCCATGGATAATGAGGAATGCTGGGCTTACCAGGCCATGCTGCGTGCTCTTGGGCTGGTCTATATCGAACACCAGGCCCGCATCTGACACAGCGCCACTGTTGCGGCTCTGGCAGAGTCGTTCGGACGCGGTGCGATGACCAATCACTGGATCGATCTTGCCAACAGTGATTGCATATTAATCATGGGCAGCAACGCTGCTGAAAATCACCCCATTTCTTTCCGTTGGGTCACCAAAGCGCAGCTCAGCGGAAGCCCTGTTATTCACGTAGATCCTCGATTCACACGCACCTCCGCCAAGGCGGACATTTACGCGCCCCTTCGCTCGGGTACGGACATCGCCTTCCTTGGCGGCATGATCAAGTATATCATGGAAAATGAAAAATACTTTAAAGACTACGTTGCCCATTACACCAACGCCAGCTTCATCGTGGGCGACAAATATGATTTCAAAGATGGCATCTTCTCCGGTTATGATCCCAAGGCCCGCAAGTACGATACAGCTGCCTGGGCGCTCAACAAGGATGCCGAAGGAATGCCGGCGCGCGATCTCACTCTGCAGGATCCGCGCTGTGTCTTTCAATTGCTGAAAGCCCACTATTCGCGCTACGACCTGGATACGGTTTCCAGCATTACCGGTACCCCCAAGGAAGATTTGCTCAAAGTCTACGAGACCTATGCCATGACCGGCGCTCCCGACAAAGCCGGGACCATCATGTACGCCATGGGCTGGACTCAGCATACGGTCGGAGTGCAAAACATTCGGTCCATGTCTATAATTCAGCTGCTTTTGGGCAATATGGGAATGGCGGGCGGCGGGGTCAATGCGTTGCGCGGTGAATCCAACGTGCAAGGCTCCACCGACTACGGCTTGCTCTTCCATATCCTGCCCGGTTATCTGCCGGTGCCTTCGGCCTCGTTGCAGACGCTCGCTGACTACAACAAAAAATACACCCCCAGCAGCAAAGATCCATTAAGCGCCAACTGGTGGCAAAACCGGCCCAAATACGTGGCGAGCTTCCTAAAGACCATGTACGGCGATGCGGCCACTGAGAAAAACGAGTTCGGTTACAGCTGGCTGCCCAAAATCGAATAAGGCAAATCTTACTCCTGGCTCGATTTGTTCGATGCCATGTATAGTAAGGAATTCACCGGATTTTTCTCCTGGGGCCAGAATCCGGCCTGCAGCGGTGCCAATTCGGATAAGACCAGATCGGCTATGGCGACTCTCGATTGGATGGTCGTGGTGAATCTGTTCGACAATGAGACGGCCTCTTTCTGGAAGGGGCCGGGAATGGATCCGAAGAAAATCAAGACAGAGGTATTCTTCCTCCCCTGTGCCGCCTACATGGAAAAAGAAGGCTCACTCACCAACAGCGGCCGCTGGGCGCAATGGCGCTACAAAGCGCAGGAGCCGCTGGGCGAAGCGCTGCCGGACGGCGACATCATGGTCGAGCTGTTCAATGAGATCAGAGCACTTTACAAGAAAGACAAAAAAGCCGTTTTTCCTGATCCCATTTTGAATCTCGACTGGAATTATGCCACCAACGGAAAATTCGACGCCCATGTGGTTGCAAAAGCCATGAACGGATTCTTTCTGAAGGATGTCACGATTAAAGACAAAACCTATAAGAAAGGAGAACCGGTTCCCGGATTTGCACTGCTGCAGGCCGACGGCTCCACCTCCAGCGGAAACTGGCTGTATTGCAATAGCTATAATGACAAAGGCAATGCAATGGCGCGCCGGGGGAAAGAGGATAAAAGCGGGATCGGACTTTTTTCCGACTGGGCGTGGTGCTGGCCGGTCAATCGTCGTATCATCTATAACCGCGCTTCGGCCGATTTGACAGGCAAGCCATGGAATCCCAAAAAACCGGTGGTTGAGTGGGTGGTGGAAGCTGACGGCAAGGGCAAATGGAAGGGCGATGTGCCTGACGGGCCGTGGCCGCCGTTGCACAAGCCCGACGGCTCCGCTGATCCGGAAGGACGCTTGCCCTTCATCATGAAACCTGACGGAGTCGCCTCCATCTATGGGCCCGGCACCAAGGATGGTCCTTTCCCGGAGCACTATGAACCGCTCGAATGCCCAGTGGATAAAAACCCGTTGAGTGCACAGCTTAACAATCCGGTGGCGGCTATCTTCGGCACCGCCAAAGACATCATCAAGACGTGTGATCCGCGCTATCCGTTTGTGGGCACCACCTACCGAGTCACAGAACATTGGCAAACAGGTGTACTGACTCGTTGGCTGCCATGGCTGCTGGAAGCCG
>JAVEVM010000223.1:0-6067 GCA_034005055.1 Desulforhabdus sp.
AGCCAATGAGATCGCCTGTTGGTGATGCCGGGGGCCGGCTGAAAATTGCTCTTGAATAAGGTGACGCACTATTCTATAAAGTGATGACTAATTCACATTTGGATAGAGCTCAAATAGAGGTTCAAAAATGACTAACAAACTCTCAAGGCGGGAAAGAGAGAAGTTAAGGCAGCGGCAGGAGATTCTCGCCAACGCCCTTGATCTCTTCTCGGAAAAGGGATACCACAACGTCTCCATGCAGGAGATCGCCGGTAAGGCCGAGTTTGCCATTGGAACCCTCTACAAGTTCTTTCAGAACAAGGAGGATCTCTATAAGGCCCTTGTCTTGGAGAAATGCGACGAATTTGAAGAGGCCATGGTGGAAGCTATCGAGGATTCGGATGATGTGGCGGATAAACTGCGAAATTACATCCGGACCAAAGGCGACAGGTTTCGCAGCAATCTTCCCTTTGTGCGCCTTTTTCTTGCCGAAAGCAAAGGGGCGAGCTTCAACATCAAGGCCGGCCTGGATGAGGAACTGCGCAAGCGAGTCTACAGCTTTTTGCATAAGCTTGCCGCGATTTTTGAGCGGGGGATTCAAACGCAACGTTTCAAGCCAATTGCCAGCCCGTATTCTCTGGCCGTGGCTTTAGATGGTGTCTTGGATGCTTTCCTGCTTCTTTGGCTCGATGCGCCGGAGCACCATCCTTACCCGGAAGATCCGGACACCGTTCTTGTCATTTTTTTTAAAGGATTAATCGACTCCTGATTTTGTGTGTGGATTTTGGACCAACGCATCATGAACAGCAAGGATGGTCACGTTGGCAGAGGCAAACTCAGGGGAAGCTCTCAAAGTCACCTTTTCACCGTCGGGAGGAACACTCTCCCGCTGACGGCTTGTTTTCATGGCGTATGCTTTTGATCGATTGCGGAGGAGTAGATGCGAAGTAACAGGAAAGGTCATGAATCATTGCGAGGGGCGGTCGCTTTAGCAGCCTTGGCGGCGCTTTTGATGCTGGGCGGCTGTGACAGCGGACATGGGCAACAGCAAAGCGCTGCTCCTCCTCTTCCAGAGGTGGCAACGGTGACCATCAAGCCGCAGCAGATCGAACTGACCACGGAGCTACCGGGCCGCACTAGTCCCTACCTGGTGGCGGAAATTCGGCCGCAGGTCAACGGTATTATTCAGAAGCGTCATTTCCGGGAGGGCTCCGACGTCGACGCGGGCCAGCTGCTCTATCAGATCGATCCCGCTCCGTTTCAAGTGGCGCTTGACTCGGCAAAGGCATCGCTCGGCAAGGCGCAGGCCAATCTGCCGTCGATTCGATCGAGGGCAGCACGATACAAGGAACTGCTTGTCGATAAAGCGGTCAGTCGGCAGGATTACGACGATGCGGCAGCTGCGGTGGATCAGGCCAAGGCTGAGATTGAATACTGGAAAGCTCAGGTTGAGGCGGCTCGCATCAATGTAGGCTACACTCGCGTCACTGCTCCCATTTCAGGACGCATCGGCAGGTCCAGCGTGACCGACGGTGCGCTCGTGACGGCATATCAGGCAGCCTCTCTGGCAACCATTCAACAGCTTGATCCTATTTATGTGGACGTGAGCCAGGCTTCAGCCGAGTTTTTGCGCTTGAGGCGCAACCTGGAAGCCGGTCGACTCAGCGCCGATACAGCAAACGGCAAAGCCGTCCATATCCTCCTGGAGGACGGCACACCGTATCCTCTGGAAGGCATGCTGCAATTCCGCGAGGTCACAGTGGATCCGGCGACAGGTTCATACACCGTGCGCATCGTGGTTCCGAATCCGGAGCATCTGCTCCTGCCCGGCATGTTCGTACGGGCTGTCGTCCAGGAGGGCATCGCTGAGCAGGCCATCCTCGTCCCGCAGCAAGGGGTGAGCCGTAACCCGAAGGGGCAATCCATCGCACTGGTGGTCGATGAGGCGGATAAAGTCCAGCAGCGGCTGCTCACGCTGGATCGCGCCATTGGTGATAAATGGCTGGTCTCATCGGGCCTATGCCCCGGAGAGCGCGTGATCGTGGAGGGCATTCTGAACGTGCGGCCGGGGGCTGCGGTAACGGCGGTCTCGCTGGATGGCCCCAAAGCCGGTACACAAGCCCATAGCGCGGCTTGTCCGACCCCACAGTCGAGATAACGGAGGAGTCCGATGCTATCGAATTTCTTTCTGGACCGCCCCGTTTTCGCTTGGGTGATCGCCATCATTATGATGCTCGCGGGCGGTCTGGCAATCTATAATTTACCCATTTCTCAATATCCGCCCATCGCTCCCCCTTCCATCGCCATCGACGCGTTTTATCCCGGCGCCTCTGCCGAAACGGTTGAAAACAGCGTGGTCCAAATCATCGAGCAGAAGATGACCGGCTTTGACAAACTGCTTTACATGTCGGCCACAAGTGATGCCTCGGGCGCGGGCAGGATCGAGCTTACCTTTGCTCCTGGAACCGATCCGGATCTCGCCTGGTCACAGGTGCAGAACAAGCTGCAGCTCGCCATGGCAAGCTTGCCCGATGTGGTGCAGCGTCAGGGAGTAAAGGTCAGCAAATCCACCCGAAACTGGCTCATTATTGTGGGCCTGGTGGCGGAAGACAGCAACCTGGATGGACATGATCTGAGAGACTATGCTCAGTCCAATATTGAGAAGGTGCTGGCTCGAGTGCCGGGTGTGGGTGAAGTGGAAAGCTTCGGCTCTCAGTACGCCATGCGCGTTTGGGTCAATCCGGAGAAACTGAACGATTACAAGCTGACGATAGATGAGGTCATCGCCGGTCTTCGTGCCTACAACGTGGAGGTTTCCGCCGGCCAGTTCGGTGCGGCGCCAGCGGTGGAAGGCCAGCGGTTGAACGCTTCCATCATCGTTCAGAACCTGCTCAAGACCCCGGAGGAGTTCGACGCCATCCCGCTGCGCATCAATCCGGATGGGTCCATCGTGCGCGTTAGAGATGTTGGGCGCACCGAGCTCGGCACCGAGCGCTACGAAATGAACGCGCTTTTCAACGGCAAGCCCAGTGCCGGTCTGGCCGTCCGCCAGGCTCCGGGCGCCAATGCATTGGATACCGCGGACGCGGTGCGGGCCAAGATGGAAGAGCTGTCCAATTACTTCCCTCCCGGCATGAAGGTGATCTATCCGTATGACACCACACCCTTCGTGAAGGTGGCCATCGACGAGGTGGTCAAAACTCTGTTCGAGGCGATCCTGCTGGTTTTTCTGGTCATGTATCTTTTCATGGGGAATCTGCGCGCTACGTTCATTCCGACCATGGCGGTGCCGGTGGTTATCCTGGGGACCTTTGCTGTGCTGGGCCTGTTCGGATTCTCCATCAACATGCTGACCATGTTTGCCATGGTGCTGGCTATCGGTCTGCTGGTGGACGATGCTATCGTAGTTGTGGAAAACGTGGAACGGGTCATGCACGAAGAAGGGCTCCCGGCCATGGAAGCGACCCGCAAATCCATGGGAGAAATCACCAGCGCACTGATCGGAATCGGCCTGGTACTCTCGGCGGTGTTCGGCCCCATGGCGTTCTTCGGCGGATCGACCGGCGTCATCTACAGGCAGTTTTCGGTAACGGTCATCGCGGCTATGCTGCTGTCGGTCCTGGTCGCTCTGATCCTCACGCCGGTCCTTTGCGCATCACTGCTCAAGCCCATTCCCAAGGGTCATGAGCCCGCAGACAATGCCTTTTTCCTGTTCCGTCCGTTTTTCCGATGGTTTGACCGCACGTTCAAGAAAGCCAGAAACAGGTACCAGCTGATGGTGGGCCATATTCTCGGCCGGAAATTCCGCTACCTGTTCCTTTACGTTCTGCTGGTGGCGGCCCTGGGGTTTCTTTTCCAACGAATGCCCACCGCCTACCTGCCCGATGAAGATCAGGGGATCATGTACATTCAGGCAACGCTGCCGGCCGGCTCGACCCTTGAGCAAACCGAGCTGGTGCTGGATGAGGTTCGAAACTATTTGCTGGTGGACGAAGCAGAGGCGGTGGCGTCCTGTTTCACACTTGCCGGCCGGGGCTTTTCCGGTGCCGGCCAAAACGCGGGGCTGGCATTCGTCAAGCTTAAAGACTGGGAGCTGCGCGACCGTCCGGACCTGAAAGTGGGTGCGCTGGTAGGACGCGCCATGGCGAGGTTTGCGAAGATCCGCAACGCAAGGGTGTTTGCGTTCCCGCCACCCGCGGTCGTTGAGCTCGGCCAGGCGGGCGGCTTCGATTTTCAACTGCAGGATCGGGGTGGAGTGGGACACGAAGCGCTGATGACGGCCCGCAACCAGCTGCTTGGCATGGCCGCTGAAGACCAGAGGCTGACCCGTGTACGCCCCAACGGCCTGGAAGACGTGCCCCAATACCGCATCGACGTGGATTGGGAAAAAGCGGGCACTCTGGGGGTTCCCATCGACTCCATCCACAACACCATCGCGGCGGCGTTTGGCAGCGCTTATGTCAATGACTTCATTCAGGGCGGACGAGTGAAGCGGGTCTATGTCCAGGCCGATGCCCCGTATCGAATGCTGCCCGGCGACATCGAGCGGCTCTACGTCCGCAATGCGGCCGGAACAATGACCCCCTTCACATCATTCGCCTCCGGCCGCTGGAGCTATGGGTCTCCGCGATTGGAGCGATTCAATGCCTTCCCGTCGATGAATATCTGGGGTGCACCGCCTCATGGAAAGAGCTCCGGGGAGGCGATGCAGGCCATGGAAGAGATCTCCTCGAAGCTGCCGGGAGGCATAGGCTTCGACTGGACCGGACTCTCTTACCAGGAGCGGATGGCAAAATCTCAGGCACCGCTGCTCTACGCCTTTTCAATGATCGTGATTTTTCTTTGCCTGGCAGCCCTTTATGAAAGCTGGACTCTCCCCATCTCTATCATGCTGACATTGCCCTTGGGGGTGATCGGCAGCATTGTGGCGGCATCTCTTCGAGGATTTCCCAATGACGTCTATTTTCAGATCGGGCTTCTCACTGTTTTAGGTCTGACCACGAAGAACGCCATTTTGATCGTTCAGTTCGCTATGGACAAGGTGAAAGAGGGAAGGGGCCTGGTCGATGCTACCCTGGAAGGGGCGAAATTGAGGCTTCGTCCCATTATCATGACCTCTCTTGCTTTCGGCTTCGGTGTGCTTCCTCTGGCCATAGCCAGCGGGGCCGGCGCGGGAGCGCAAACGGCCATCGGCACCGGCGTGCTGGGCGGGATGATTGCCGCAACCTTCCTGGCGACTCCCTTCATTCCACTCTTCTATGTGGTGGTTGTTCAATTGTTCGGAAAGAAGAAAGGCGCCGCGACGGAAAAGCCCGTTGCGGAGGCCGAGAGTCCTGCGGAGGCATAGTGACATGAAAGACTGGATGCTGGATGTTGGATACCCGATGCCGGATAACTATTTTGCGAAATCGACACCTCACTTGTACCGCAGTGTGCTGATGGCATTAGTGGTCGTTTTCCTGACCGGCTGCACCATGATCCCGAAATATACGCGACCAGAAGCGCCGGTTCCTGAAACATGGCCCACCGGTCCGGCGTACAAGGACACTGAGTCGGGGCAGGGTGCCTCGGCTGTCGACGACCTCCAGTGGCGGCAATTCTTTAGGGATAAACGGCTGCAAAAAGTCATCGAGACCGCTCTTCAAAACAATCGTGATCTGCGCGTGGCTGCCTTAAACGTTGAAAGGGCGCGCGCCTTGTACCGTATTCAGCGGGCGGAGCTGCTACCGATAGTCGATGCGACTGCAAGCGGCTTCAAGCAACGAATACCAGCCGATATTTCCGGCACCGATCGGGCGCCGACCGTGGAGCAATACAGTGTCGAGGTGGGCATCACTTCCTGGGAGATCGACTTTTTTGGCCGCATCCGCAGCCTCGAGAAAAGCGCACTCGAGGAGTACTTCGCCACAGAGCACGCCCGCCGCAGTGTACAGATCTTGCTTCTGTCGGAAGTTGCCAGTGCCTATATGACTCTTGCCGCCTATCGGGAAAACCTCGAACTGGCCAAATCCACACTCGAATCCCAGCTGGCTTCCTACAATCTAATTAGACGACGATTTGAAGTTGGCATCGCTCCCTAGCTCGATCT
>JAVEVM010000224.1:0-6030 GCA_034005055.1 Desulforhabdus sp.
GTTCGCAATTCGCGGATTATGTTGAAAATTTCCTTGATAATTAGAGGTGCCAGTCCCATCGTCGGCTCATCGAGCACCAGCAGCTTGGGGCGGGACATGAGAGCGCGGCTGATTGCCAGCATTTGCTGTTCGCCGCCGCTGAGGGTGCCGGCCAGCTGATGGCTTCGCTGCCGCAAAATGGGGAAGCTCTCGTACATGCGCTCCATATCCTCCGCAACCTGCCCGCCGTTGCGCCGATGGATGAAGCCGCCCATCTGCAGATTGGCTTCCACCGTTAGAGTGGAAAATATCTGGCGGCCTTCGGGGACCAGCCCCACCCCTTCGCGCACGATGTCTTCCGCAGACATGGCATTGATGGCCTTGCCCTGGAATTCGACGGTGCCGCGCTGGGATTTCACCAGCCCGCAGATGGTGCTGACCAGGGTGCTTTTGCCCGCGCCATTGGCACCGATCAAAGCTACGGTCTCGCCCGGACGGACATGCAGGGAGACGCCTTTCAGCGCATGAATGCTGCCATAATAAGTGTGGACGCTTTTAACATTTAACATAGTTTTGCAGCGTATGCATCCTGCAACCAATCCCCCATCAGGATTCCCCGAGGTAGGCTTCGATCACCGCCGGGTTGTCTTTGATTTGCCGGGGGCTGCCGGAGGCCAGAAATTCTCCGTAGTGCAGGACGAGAATTTGATCGGAAATGTCCATCACCAGATTCATGTCGTGCTCTACCAAAACGACCGTAGTGCCGTATTTGCAAATCCGCTGAATAAGGTCTCCGAGCACTTCGGTTTCACGCATGTTGAGGCCGCCGGCCGGCTCGTCCAGCAAAAGCAATCGAGGTTCCGTTGCCAGCGCCCGGGCAATCTCCAGGATTTTCTGCTTACCGAGAGGGAGAGTACCCGCCTGCAGGTGCGATATCTCTTTCAGGCCCACGAGCTCCAGGTAGGATTCGGCACTTTCCCTGATGCGGCGCTCTTCCCGGCGCATGCCCGGCAGCCTGAAGCCGGTCGCCCAAAAGCCGCTGCGGGTTCGAGGGTGTCGACCGAGCATGACGTTTTCGAGCACCGTCATCGATTTAAACAGAGCCACGTGTTGGAAGGTGCGCGAAATGCCCAGCCGGGCAATTCTATGCGGCACAAAGCCGCTGATTTCCTGTCCCTGGAACAGGATGGACCCCGAAGTCGGTCGCAGCAATCCGCTGATGCAATGGAACAAGGTGGTCTTGCCGGCTCCGTTGGGGCCGATCACCGCCTGGATGATGCCCTCGGGAACACCGTGCAGAATGCCTTTCAAAGCGGCTACCCCGCCAAAATTCATGCGGACGTCGCGCAGTTCCAGAATAGGGAGAATAGATTTTTTCTCAGACCCTGGCATTAGCCTTCGTCACTTGCGGGGGAAACAGGATTATGCCGCGCCCCCGGCGCCCGATGGAACAGCGAAATGAGCCCCTGGGGCAAAAACAGAGCCACGACTAAAAGAATCGCGCCATAGACCACTACCTCAAAATCGGCAAAAACCTGCAGCCATTCATTGCCGACAAAAGTCAGCAGTACGGTGCCCAGAAGAGCCCCCCACAGGCTCTGCATGCCGCCGGCCATAACCATCAGAACAAATCGAATGGACCACATCAGGTTAAACGAGCTGGGACTCAAAAAGGTCACGTAATGGGTGTAAAGACTACCGGCGATGGCGGCGGTTACCGCTCCGAAAATAAATATCTGGACCTTATAGCGGAAGGTGGGAACCCCCATGGCCTCAGCCGCGACTTCTTCTTCGTGAATGGCCCGCAAAGCACGTCCGACCCGTGAGTGCAGGAGGTGGAAGGAAAAGAGCAGAACCACCAGCACCACGCCCCAGACGAGATAATACCACTGCATTTCGCTGGTTATCTTCCAGCCGGCAATGGAGAGTCCCGGGATATCGACCATACCGGAAGGGCCGCCGGTCCAGTCGACCTCTTCGTTAAAGATGATGTGTACAATGACACCGAAGCCAAGGGTAGCCATAGCGAGGTAGTGCCCCTTGAGGCGCAGGGCCGGAATCCCCACCAGCCATGCCACCGCAGCTGCCGTCGATGCGCCCACGGGCATCGCCAGCCACGGGTTCCAGCCGAAGTGGGCGGTGAGAATGCCCGAGCTGTAGGCACCGATACCAAAAAAAGCCGCCTGAGCCATCGAGATCTGGCCGGCATAGCCCATCAACAGGCTCAAACCGAGACATACCAGGCTGAACATGCCGGCAAAGATCATCAGTTCGACATAGTGGGAAATCGCCCCGATATTTTGCGCCAGCCAGGGAAACACCGCGATAAGGCAAATCAGCACCAGAAAGATCCAGCGGTCCGTTTTCTTCATTCTAGAACCTTTTCAACTTTGCCGCCTCAGCGCTTCCGAAGAGACCTTCCGGCTTGAAGAAGAGCACCAGCAGGAGCAAAATCAAGGCGACTGCATCCTTGTAGCCCGAAGAGAGATAACCGGCGCAAAAAGACTCGGCAAGCCCGAGCAGCAGGCCGGCGACCAGGGCACCGTAGAAATTGCCCAAACCGCCCAGAACCGCAGCTCCAAAGCCTTTCAAGCCGAGCAGGGCGCCGCGGTCGTACTCCATCAGCGAAATCGGTGTGACCGCTACTCCTGCAGCCGCCCCGATGGCGGCGCTCAACACGAATGAGAGCAGCACCATCTGCCGCACACGGATGCCAACCATACGGGCTGCAGACGGATTGTCGGCGCAGGCCAGCATGGCCTTTCCGTAAAGGGAGCGATGGAAAAAAAAGCTGAGCGAGATCACAACCACGGCACCGACCGCCAGAACCCACAGCGCCTGCAGTTGAATGGCGGCACCGCCGAACAGAATCGGGCCGCCGGAAGTGAATGGCGGCAGGCTGTACGGATCTTTACCCCAGCACAGCATGGCGCCGCCCTTGAGGAGGATGGAGACCGCAATAGTGATGATGATGAGCGACAGAACGCTGGCATTGCGAGCCCGCTGAATGACCAATCGCTCCATGGCGAAGCCCACTACGCCCACTGCTGCAACGGCGGCAAAGAAGGCCGCAACGATCGGAAAGCGCAGGGTTTCCAAAAAAAAGACGGCAAATAAGCCGCCCAGCATTACAAATTCGCCCTGTGCAAAATTTATGATTTCGGTGACATTGTAAATAATATTGTAGCCGATTGCCACCAGCGCATATATGGCACCCACGGTCAGACCGCTGGCGGTGTACTGCAGCAGGTCGGTGCCCAGCCAGATTCCGTCCACAACTCCGTCATCGCCTCCCTTCCTTCTACTTCCAACAAGCCCGCATGATTTTGTTTGTTCTTTGGTGAGAGCCCCATAACTTACCCAATAACCGTCGTACGATGCAACGGATAATTGCTTTCGCCCGGAAAATAGTTCTTGCACCCCGTTGAGTAAGGAGATTACTTCCCGGTTATCCTCGCTTCTTTTTTCCATATTACAAAAAAGAGTGCGGGCTTTAGCCCGTTTGCAGGAGCAAATTGAGCCAAGACCCGCAGTTTATTCGTGAAGCCAAACGAGATCCGCGACCTGCAGGCGGCGATCGATCTCGCAGGGCGTTGTCGCTTTTTTGGGGGCTCAGAGATTATACCAGGGTACCGTTTAGACTGGTCCGGTGCAGCCATTCGATCGTCATTCCGGCACTAATCACCTCATCATTCCCGCATGCTTCTTAACGTCATTCCCGCATGCTTCCGGCGGGAATCCAGAAAAGGTTCCGGAATGCCCGCCTTCGTAGCACGGCCGATGGAGAAACTGGTCCCCTGTTTGTGAGGCGCTATATTTCGCTCCAAACCCCAGGGGCAAACTGCTGTCGGGATAAGCGGCTACTTCGCCAAAGCCCAATCCCCGTCTTTTACCACAACCATCACCAGATCGTCCTTGCTCAAGCCGTTGTGGTCCTCTGCAGAGAAATCGAAGATCCCATGCTGACCGACAAATCCTTTGGTGTTTTCGATTTGATCTCTGATCTTGGCTCGATCGGGGCCCGCTTCCTTGAGCGCGGCCATGGCGAGATGCATCGAATCCCAGGCATGCCCGCCGAAGGATGAAATGGGCTCATTGTACTTCTTCTCGTATTCTTCGGTGTAGGCCATGATGACCTTCTTTTGCGGATCGTCCTCAGCGAGCAGCGGGCCCACATTCACCTTTGCCAGCGGCAGCAGTACGCCTTCTGCAGCTTCTCCGGCAAGCTGAATGTTCTTTTTGCTGCCGAACCCGTGGCTCTGGTAAAGCGGAATGGATTCCATGCCGAGGTCGCGCCAGTTCTTTACAGCCAGGACCTGAGTGGGTCCGGTCGACCAGTTGACGACGGCTTGCGGCTGGGCCGCCCTTATCTTGGTCATCTGCGCTGTTAGATCGGTATCTTTAGGGCCGTAGCGCTCATCAGCCACGACCTCAATGCCGTATTCGGGGGCAAGCCTGAGCAGCTCTTCGCGCCCGCTCGACCCGAAGCCGTCGGAGACCGCCATGATGCCAATTTTCTTGATGCCCTTCTCGGTCATGTAGTCGAACATCTTGCCGACGACATGGCTGTCGGAGCCTGCCACCTTAAAAATCCATTTTCGTTCTGCTATGGGGGTCACAATCTTATGGCTGGCCGCACAAGAGATGAGAGGAACCTGAGCTTCTTCCGCAACGCTGACGATGGCGAGACTGGTGGGACTGGTGCTGGGGCCGATGATCACAGGGACATTGTCGCGCTTGATCAATTTCTTGACGGCCAGATTGCATTTGGTCGGATCGCCTTCATCGTCGTAGACGATCAGCTCGACAGGATGGCCGTTGATTCCGCCTTGTTTGTTGATGTCCTCGGCGATCATTTCCGCTGTTTTCTTTTCCGGCTCGCCCAGAAAAGAGGCGGGGCCGGTGATGGAAAAGACGGCGCCAATCTTGTACGGCTCTTCTTTTGCCGTGCTGATGGGGACAAACATCAGGCAAAAGATCGCGCTAAAAAAAATTATGCCCAACAAGGTCTTTCCGATGCGCTGTTTAGATTCTCTCATGCTTGCTCCTTTCGTGATTGTGAACGGCTCCATTCAACAAAAAAAAGCCGTGGTCGATAAACCACGGCTCAGGCAAAAAAAGCCGCGGGCAACCGGCTATGCGGCCTGCCCACGGCCTCGATTTCAAAGGCACGCAATTAACGGGCAGACCGCCGCAGGTAGCCGTAATGAATAGCAGCACGACTTTCTTTAATTTGTCTCGACATTTGCTCTGTCCGATTGCTGTTTTTCTGAATGCAAGATTTTTCGAGTGCATTCTTATACTGCATGAGGGAAATTAACGTCAAGTGAAAACAATGAGGCAAGCGGCTGCATCCGGTTCATCGCTTCGGTGTTTTTTGGCGATGACAGCACGTCCGGATTTTCTCTTGTCACCAATTTTACCTTTGTGATAGACAAATAAGATCTTGCCGCAGGAACAAGCCTGGGTGGTGGAATAGGTAGACACAAGGGACTTAAAATCCCTTGGAGCTTAGCTCCGTGCGAGTTCGATTCTCGCCCCAGGCACCAGAAATCATTAGCAAAACGCCTTGCTCCGTCACATCGCATCTCGCCTTTTTTGCTCCGGTAACGACGAGTAACGACGGGCAGGCGTTTTCCATCTCCTTTAAGATAAGTGGGGACTACCGGCGACTTTGAAAAATCTTACCGAGGTTCAGGTGATTATCACCAAATCAGATACGAAAATTCCAACCCCCTAATTTGACGCTTCCGATTCCTGAAAAATTATAGTCACTGCAATAATTCAACTTTTCAGTACATTACGTAGTTCTACCTAGTCCAAATTAGGTAGTTTTGCGGATTGTAGCGCGCAAAGATTGCATGTAAAAAAGGAGACAATCGCCTGCAGGAATGATGCACGAGGCGCGGCGGTTTAGAAGAGTGTGTTTTTAGAGGGGGGCGAAGGTCGTTGCACTCAGGGTCCGTTTGATGTGCACTTTGAGTGATCGTTTCGGTCAGTCCATCCAAATTACATAAATCGATCCTTAGGTAGTTCGGCAGCTAAGTAAGC
>JAVEVM010000225.1:0-6005 GCA_034005055.1 Desulforhabdus sp.
GTTTGCTGCGCAATCTCGTTCCCAAGCAGAGTTTGGGAACGAGGGGAAGCAGAGTTTGGCAACGAGGGGAACGAGGGGAAAGAGAGTTTGACAAATTGATGAGAAGCGATTCCATGTCGCCGGCCAATCTGAATTCACAGGTCGTTAGCGGATTCTCTAACGCTCTCAGCATTCCAAACGAACTTAACGCAGAACAGTCATGTGACTGTTAGCAAGTGGGAGTCAACTTATGCCGTACTTCGTTGCGATCCTTTTCATTTGCACTCTGTTGATTGGTTGTCAAACAAAACACATTACATCGGACCTCACTGGTGCTTCGGTTATATCCAAAAGCACAATCTCGGAGAAAGACGCAACCGGCGAAAAACCACTCGACAAAAGATGGACAAAGCGGATCGTTACTCAGCAAGAGCTTCTGCAGGCAGGCCGGAAAGATCCCGCTTTGACTCCCATCGCGTGCAAAGAAATCCTCGCCCGTCTGAACGCCAGGGCCCCTTACCACATCTCTGACGATATTCAAAGCAATAAGCCTATAAAAGCCCCCAATGATTTCCGAGCATATAAGGACTGGTCCCCGCTGCCAAAATTCATCACCGATTTTGCCGATGTTCCCAAGCTCATGTTGATTGTCAAAGAGCACCCATACATCGGGTGGTATGACCGAGGCAGGCTGCAAGGCGATACCTATGCCTGTATCGGCAAGCCGGGAGAAGATACGGAGGTGGGCGTTTACAGGGTTGCGGAAAAAGATGCTGATCATGTTTCCCGCAGTTACAATAATTCTTACGGCAAGCCGGCCATGATGCCCTGGGCCTTGAGGATCTACGATACTGTCTGGATTCACGCCGGTGATGTAACAGGCGCGTATTGCTCCCACGGTTGTGTGATTCTGCCCCTCGATCCGGCCCAGGAAGCTTATGCATGGGCCGATCTGGGCACGGTGGTTGTGGTCGTCGAAGCACTGGCTGATTTGCCGAAAGTTGCAGCGCAATTAGCCAGACAATCATCTTAGCGGTTGCAGAGATGAGCGAAGGTCTCCGCGTCCTTTCACGAACAACGCTTTAGCGTTGGCGTGTCCGCTCATGCGAACATTCACCTGCCGGGTGAGCTTACCCGCTTCCTTCTCGACCTTCTGGCAACTCCGGCGAGTCCAGTCAACCCAGCGCCGAGCAGCAAGACGGTCCACCTTAAGGTTTGGGAACAGAATTGTAAATGGTGACCCCATTCTTTTGAATCCCCGCGTTTTTGACCTGCAGGTTTCTCGCTTTACTTTTGGTGTCACTCTGTTTAAAGCTTTGACAGTCGGGCAGCCTGTTCCTGTCTTACAGGCCATGGCGGGGCGAGCCAAGGAGATCCGCGAGCGGCTGTTCGTCCACAAGAGCTCACACAAAACAACGAAACGATGGATAGCGGCATCTGTCGGTAGCGGGCTACATTGTCAACGAAGGACAAGCGCTGTGCTTTGAAGCAAGCTTCAGCGTTTTTTGGCGATGGTCCGTTTAAAGCTTTACGTTGGTGGAGGGGGCTTTAGAGAATGGCTGAGCTCAGGAGGGAACAGAAATGGCGAACCGTGCTCTCGATTGGCTTCGGCAGGCCGAAAGGGACATAGAGCAGGCGGCCGACTCCGAAAGGCTTGGAAGGCATGAATGGGCGTGCTTTGCAGCTCAGCAGGCTGCGGAAAAGCCTGTAAAGGTATTGCACCTTCACTTGCGGCAGGAAGCATGGGGACATGTTATTGCCAAATTGCTGCGGGAGCTTCCGGATGAAGTTATAATTCCTCCAGAGTTGATCGATAAGGCGCGGATTCTCGATAGCTACCATATTCTTCGACGACACCCCAGCGGACATCCCGGAACATTACGGCGCGTTGCAGAGCGGAGAGGCTATCCGCTATGCCAAGGAGATCATTGAGCTCGTCCGTATTAAAATGGCCGGCTCGTGAAACCGTTATTTCGTCTTTACGGGAGTGGGCCTAGCCAATAGGTCGAAGCGGCACCGCAGTATTGCGGGTCGGCTATTTTGGCTCATTCGCGGGTGGTGCGGATGGAGTCGGCAGCGATTTGGATGTCGTAATGATTGTGAGTCATACTGAATCTTCCTTTATTCGTCGAGCCGTGGAATGGGACACAACTGATCTGCCGGTGCCTGTGGATCTCATTGTTTACACAAAGGACGAATGGAAGCGCCTTGATAGGAATACTCGTTTCCACCGAATGCTGTTGGACGAGACCGTGTGGGTGTATAATCGATTGCAGAATAATGAAGTGGAATAAAGCTTAAGGATCTCTCACCAGTCGAAATCCGATAAAATCGCTCCTTGAATTCGGAGGCCAGTAAAATCGGCAAGCAGAGCGGCAGTTCTTGGCGTTGCTGAACCATGAGCCACCGCGAACAACTCTGCCCGGCCCAATGTCTGGTCCAACGGGATCTAACTGTGATCCGCTCGGGTATTCACCATACCAGTCGTGACACCACTCACAGAGATTGCCGTGCATGTCGAATAGTCCCCAGGCATTCGGACTTTTTCGAGCTACCGGATGAGTCTTTCGTGCCGAATTACCGCAGTACCATGCCACTGTATCCAAACAGGAGTCAAGTCTGCAGTACATTTCGGTGATTTCTCCGCTGGAAAAAGGGGTGAGAGCTCCCGCGCGACAGGCGCATTCCCACTCCGCTTCCGTTGGCAGGCGGTAGCTAAATCCGTCCATTCCATTCAAACTTCTTATAAAATTCTGGCATTCATACCAGGAGACACTTTCCGCAGGGCATTCTTCAATTCCCTCTCCCTCTAAAAAGGACGACGGGTTTTGTCCCATAACGGCTTTCCATAGTCTTTGAGTGACTAGAGTGGTCTGCATGTAAAAGCCACGGGTTAAGGTCGCCTCATGCTGTAATTCGTCTTCGTTTCGTCCCGGTTCGAAGGGTGGGCTGCCAGCTTTGAAAGTAACTGGCGAGATGAAAACGAATTGCAGATCGAGCGGGCCAGGAGCATCGACAGAAGCCATTGTTGCCGGAGCTTCGACGGCTTCAGCGACTTCGGAATGATTTTCAGCTAAGGCTGGATGCTCATCCGCAAAGAATTGCTGCGGCGGGAGCGGATCTTTTTGCCTGTTTTCTGTGGGTGGATCTATTTCCAATTCTTTCAGGGTGGAAAATATCGATTCTTGTTTGGGTTTTGTCCTCGCCAATCAACACCTCATTGTTCGCTTTTGTTTCCAGATTCAATTGCTCGCTTTGATTCATTTGTTTGATTGTAGCCCTTCAAATTTATCTGAAAATAGGGAATCCCGTCAAAGCTTGCTTGATTTTCCACGACGTATTCGATGCTCTTCTCAGAGAGCCACTGCATCGCGTTTCGAAGTTTCTTAAGGGATTGGAAAGAAGCGTACGGAGCATAATAGAGATTATCAACTACTTCGACCGCCTTGCGGCTTGAAACGAGATCAGGGAGGATGAGTACTTGTCCAGGGTAGATACGATTCTTGTCGACAATGTCTCTATTGGCCGAAAGAATAGCCGCCACTCCTGACCACGGATCGTCTGGGAACCATCTGGTTGCAATTGCACCCACCGACTCATTTTTCTTGACCTCAATTCTTCGAAACGGTGTCGTAAAGTTTCTTTGTTTTACCAGTGCAGTGTTATCCGCTTGAGTGGCCGACCAGTGATTTAGCACGATCAAATCTTCGATTTGACGGATGGAAATCTCAATTGGCCCAACCCGTTTTCGAGTCGAAGACGTCTGGTCTCCAGGATTCTTTGAATCTGCATTATCATCAATTAACGCATTGGTAAATTCAGTCAGTTGGGATTCGAAAGGTGTTTCCTCGACTTCATTGACAATCTCACTCACGTTTTCGTTGTCTGCCGATGACAGACTGCTTTGTTGCGGTTTTTCTACCAGATCCGGCACTACTGGTTGGGAAGAATGTTTGGAATTCGTATTGCCGATATCATGGAGATTTGATTTCTTTATGCTCTCTGTCTCATCATTTACGGGGGACTTGGGCCTTGTTTGCCCAGATTCAAAGTCAGCAAATCTCCCCTCCATGGCCTTAGCCTGCAACTGTTTGTTCGAAGAAACGGGACTTTTAATGTCAGTGACAATAAGCTTCTCCTTCACGAAGCTTCGGGTTACTGCATTTGACGAAATCGTCTCAAGAGAGCTCGAAGACAAATGAGCAAGACCACGGTCGATGACTCGGTGTAGGTTTGCACCTAAATATCCATAATAGCCCAGAATTGCAGCCAGAATCAAAACGATTAGAGGTAGTCCGGCCAAGGCGAGCCGCCTAATCAAACTGTGCACGCGGGGAATGCGCCGGATAAGAGGTGTATTCGGCGTAAGCAGAAGGTCGCTGCGCAAGGCTCTATCCGCCTTTATTAACACCTTGCGATTGACCTTTTTGTAGCCAAGTGCCTTGCAGATCAGGAGGGCATTGTCGCAAAGTTGATTGATGTGGCGTGGCACGCCCCTCGTCATCTTATGGAGCAGTCTCTTACAGTTTTTTTCGAAACAGGAGTCAAACTTGGCGCCTACGACCTTCAGGCGATGGTTGACATATTCCGTAGTCTCCCAAAAGCTCAGCGGTTCTAAAAACCGATTGATGTTGATGCGCTGCCGCAGTTGCCGCATCTCAGGCCGGCTCAGTTTATAGCTGAGCTCATATTGGCCTACGAGCAAAATTTGCAGAAGCTTTCTCTGTTGAATTTCAATATTGGATAGAAGGCGAATATGCTCCAGGCTCCGGTCTGAGAGAAGGTGGGCCTCATCTATGATCAAAACAAATCTTTCTCCGCTTCGATCCGCTTCAATCAGAGCGTCTTTTGTTTGATCGATGAGGCTTAAAATGTTCGTTGTCGTATACCCGATATGCAGTTTCAGAGCGATGTATTGAAGGATTTCAGAGTATTCAACATCCGGATTGGATACAAAAATAGGGTGCACATTCGGTGGAAGTCTCTGGAGATAGGAATTTATGAGCATGGTCTTGCCGGTGCCGACATCCCCACAGACTAGTGCAAAGCCTTTCCATTGTCGAACGAAGTAGAGTAATGCGGCCAAAACCTCTTTGTGGCTCTCGCTGAGAACCAGGAATTTTTGATCCAAGTTATTTTCAAAGGGGGAATCGGAAAATCCAAAATAGCTATTATACATTAACTCTCACCCGCAAGCTTATCGCGAATATGCCTCTGTACGACCGCGCTCCTCAAAAGAGACCAACCTATGAAGCTCGCCCATTATATAAACTATATGCTGCTCCCCGAAAGATCGAGCTTTGAAATTAGAGCAGCTGTAATTTTGATCGTCGACTTTGCCTTTCAAGAATGCTCTGGTAAGACAAAACATGGTGGGCGGACGCGAGAGACGCGGGCCTATTTTGTCATGTCAAGCAACTAGACAGACTGGTTTTCTTAAAGGATGCGGAGCGTTTGAACTCCGACTTCTCTTTATCGGGAACAACGAATTCGTAGGTTACAGCGTACAAATATCCGTTGCTTATTTACGTTTTCTCAGCTTGTCTGCAACAATAAGTGAGGCAACGCCAGTTGCCAGTAGAACCATCGTGCCCGGTTCTGGAACGCTGCTAGGACCTCGAGAGCTGCCGCCACTGCGCTGAGATCCGCCCCCGCCTGAAAAGAAATTGACTATCGGCCTATGCTCTCTTTCGGATTCAGCATAACCCAATGGCGAGAGAGCAAGCCCCAAAACCAACGCCATACATCCAATGAAGATCGTTTTTTTCATGACAGTACCTTTTTCTAAATCGCAATCTAAACATCATCTTCCATTTGAACAGCCATTCATAACTCGCTCAGCTGCGCAAGGCCACAATCGAACCACATACCTATTTTCTTGTCGCACAGAGAAAACTCCAGCCAATTTTGTTCACTTAAATTGAAAACATACATCTGACCAGCAGGTAAAGGGTTATTTTACAGGGTAAAGAAGGAGTAGCTTAGCTACCCATGGCAAAAGAATCAATTAATATTTCCACTGGTTA
>JAVEVM010000226.1:0-6001 GCA_034005055.1 Desulforhabdus sp.
GTTGCTGGTTTCACGGATGCTTTGCGCGGCTGTGATCTTTGTGCAAGTGACGCCTGTTGTGTGGGCGTGGCAGTTCCTTGCACGGGCGTCTCCTGCGGAGCCTCTGCCGCCGATTCATCTTCGGTTGAAGGTGCTGCTGCACTCTGTTGAGTGGCCGCCGTCGGTAAAGCTGCCGACTGCATTTGCGCGGGAGGCAGGGATGCGGTTTGAACCTGTTCCGACTGAGACTCGATAGGATCTCCTGCAACACCCTTCAATAGAGCATCTGCCTGAGCCGTTTGTTGCGGTAAGGTCTCGGCCGGTGAAGCAATCTGGGCCTGTTGTGCCTGCGGACCCGCGGGAACTGCTGCAGTGCCCTCCTGTAGTGCAAGCGTTGATGGCTGTTCCGCCTGTCCCTCCTGCTGGGTAACTTGGGTTTCTGCAGTTCCCGGTTGCAGATCGCCCTCTTTGAATCCAACGCTGGAATCGACGCCCTGCATTGGCCTGGCTGTTTCAGCACCGGGCAGCGAGCTCCTAGGTATCTCTTTCACGACTACCCCGGTTTCTGGCAGTATCTTTTCACCCTTGTCCGATCGACGATGTGTTAGAAGAGGAGTGATGACCACCAGAATAACAAGACCGACGGCGGCCCAAAGAAAATATTTGTAGTTCAGGTTCGGTTTTTTCTTAAAGAAATCTCTATTTATTTTAGGTCGTTTGGCAGCCATGGATACTCTCCTACTTCTTACTCTTAGCTCGTTCAAAAGCACGCTGAAATCCGGGTAGCGACTTCTCGATAGTCATATCATCAACGCAGTAGGCTATCCGGAAGTGACCGGGGCCTCCGAAGCCACTGCCGGGAACCACCAGGATGTTCTCCTCCTGCAGCAATCTAACGAATTCCACATCATCCGGCAGCGGGCTCTTCGGAAACAAATAGAAGGCACCAGCAGGGACGGTCAGCTCATACCCTGCAGATCGAAGACCGTTTACCAGCCGGTCTCGCTTCTCTCTGTAAATCGTCACGTCCACACAGACGCCCTGCAGCTCACAGATTACTCTCTGCATCAGGGCGGGGGCATTAACAAATCCGAGAATTCGGTTGGCGAGGGCCAAGGCCGCCATGAGCTCATTGATCTGCTCGGCCGCAGGGTGGACTGCTACGAATCCGATTCGCTCTCCCGGCAGAGACAAATCTTTCGAATATGACGAGGTAATGAGGCTGTTTTCATAATACTGAAAGATGCAGGGAACAGTACAAGCATCATAGACAATTTTCCGATAGGGCTCATCGGAGACCAGATAAATAGTGTTGCCGTGCTCTCGCCCCTTATCCTTGATAAGCCGGCCGAGTCTTTCAATTTCTTTGTCCGAATAGACTTGGCCGGTCGGATTATTTGGCGAATTGATAAGAACAATCTTCGTTTTAGGGCCTATAGCCTTTTCCATCTGCTCGAAATCGAGTGTGAAATCCTCGCGTGTTTGTACGCTCCTGAGAACACCTCCGTGATTGTCGACGTAGAAGCCATATTCAACAAAATACGGAGCAGGTACCAGCACTTCGTCTTCCGGATTGACCAAAGCCTTAAAGATGATATTTAGAGCACCGGCTGCACCACAAGTGGCAACGACCTGCTCTGCGGCTATCGAGAAGCAATGTTCGTCACAAAGATAAGCTGCCAAAGCTGCCCGAGTTTCTGCAAAACCGGCATTGGGCATGTAGCCGTGCATTCCCGGATCATCTCGCGCCAAAATCTCCAGGAGCTTCTGCTTAACGACTTGCGGCGGGGGTACGTTGGGATTGCCAAGGCTGAAATCATAGACATTCTCTGCTCCGTGGATCTTCTTCAGTCGAGTCCCCTCCTCGAACATTTTGCGAATCCAGGAGGCGCTCTCGATGAAGCCGAGCATCTTCTTGGCCACCGCCATATTCAATTCCTCCATTTCATAAAATCAAAGCAATTGGAATTTTCGATCAAACGCCAGCAGACCGGTGCAGGACATTCAGGCCAATAATACGGAGAGGATTCTTAAGATGCAAGAATTAAGAAAATCAGCGCTTACTCCAGATCAAATAATTCAACAATCGATGAGTCTTATCCAGCCGGTAAAGTCCTGATTCTTTCACACACTTTTCGACAGCTTCAAATTCTTCGCGAGACAAAGCCCTGTCGATGGGTGGATACTTCTTTGCCTGATGGCACGGTCTGTAGCTTCCCATCACATTGACGTAAGTATGCACAGAAAGCTCCTTGGCCAGCCAGTAAAGGATGTGCCGACTTTCGTCCAGGTGTCCGGGAAGAACCAGATGCCGCAGCAAAACGCCTCTGAGCGCCCTTCCCTGCGCATCCAAAACCAAGTCGCCGACCTGTCGATGCATCTCTTTGACGGCCTCCCGGGCAACATCGGGATACAGCTCGGCACCACAAAGTCTTCGAGCAGTCTCGGGCCTCCAAAATTTGAAATCGGGTAGATAGATGTCGATAATTCCATCCAGCGTCCTGAGCACCTCGACACTTTCGAAAGAGCTGGTGTTGTACACGATTGGTAGATGCATTCCCCTCGATTGTGCCTCATGAATGGCCGCTATAATGTGGGGAAGAAAGTGCCCGGGGGTAATCAGATTCAGATTTTCAGCGCCCTCTTCCTGAAGCCATAGAAAAATCTCCGCCAGCCGCTCAACCTCGATGTGCGAGCCCGTTCCGCGCCAGCTGATTTCGTGAGTCTGGCAAAACCGGCAGCGCAACGTACAGAAAGAGAAAAACACCGCCCCCGAGCCACCCTCCCCAACCAAACAAGCCTCTTCACCAAAATGAAGCATGTAATCGTCCACCTTGAGCCGCGCCGATGCCGCACATCGCCCCAGATCTCCTCCCCACCTGTCGACATCGCAATTCCATGGACAAAGCCGGCATTTCCGATAATGATGCAAATCTAAAGGAGCGGTTGTCTTCATTAAGGCGTCCGTGAACCTGATGATCATGTTTTGGTGCTAAAGATACAAATTTATCATAGCAAGTTCTCGGAGACGTTTAAACGAGGCTCGAGAAGAATTATCCATCAGAGCAGGAACATGAGGATCGTTATTTGTTTTTTCAGCAGTATGGCGTGGACGCGGATAGAATAAGAACCCGATAGGAGGGTAATGCATACCCATATTCTGCAGAAGAAATCACTCGATTTCATCCGGCAACAGCGGCTTGTATCTCCTGGCGATCACCTGCTGGTGGCAGTTTCAGGTGGGGCGGATTCCGTCGCTCTGCTGCACATTCTCACATTTCTTAAAGAATATCTGGAGGTAAGCCAACTGACGGTTGCTCATTTCGATCATCGGCTGCGTGGTGAGGCTTCCGAGCAAGACCGCAGTTTTGTGCAATCTCTGGCCGAACGTCTGAATGTACCCATTGTTAGCGGTTCTGCAGATGTGCTGACATACCGGAAAAAACATGGCCTTTCACTGGAAATGGCGGCCCGTGACTGCCGCCATAACTTTTTGAGCGGAGTCAAAGCCGAATTGGGGGTGCAAAAAGTCGCTCTCGGACATACGGCAGACGATCAGGCGGAAGAACTGCTGTTGAGGCTCCTGCGGGGTACAGGCCCAGCCGGAATGGCGGGCATGCTGCCGCTCGCACGGCATGGTGTTATTCGACCACTGCTATTTGCACGAAAAGCAGAGATTAGTGTTTACCTGAAAGACATGAAGCTCTCTTTCCGGCAGGATGAATCCAATCTGCAGCCTTTTTGCCAGCGGAACATGCTGCGCCTAAAGGTACTTCCAATCCTCACGAAGCATTTTCATCTTCAAGTTGCACAAACTCTTTGTCGCCATGCCGGCCTGGCTCGAGACGAAGAGGACTACTGGGCTCAACAGATCAATGAATGCTGGTCGAAGGTTTGTTCGGAAGAGGGGTTGTCACGAATATCATTGGACTTACCTGCTCTCAGATCGCTCCACCCGGCATTGCTTCGACGTATTTGCCGCTGTGCTGTTGAAAGGCTGAGGACGAATCGATTCGGCTTCTATGCGGTCCACTTTGAAATACTGGGGAAATGGATCAATCGAGCCTGCCCCGGGAAGGCTCTGCAACTTCCCGGTAATATTTGGGTGTATCAGGAAGCAAATAAACTGGTCATTTCAACAAAAAATCCCTTTTCATCACAACCGTTTAGCTGGACCATTGCAGAAGTCGGAGTGCATGAATTTTCAACGCTTAAAGTAAGCCTTCGTCTACAGCAGACCACCTTTTTCGAATCCCCGCCGACAGCAGGCAATTTGGCAAGGATGGACGCCGATAAGATCGAATGGCCGCTAAACGTCAGATCGTGGCGGCCGGGCGATCGATTCCGGCCGTTGGGCCTTGGGGGAAGTAAGAAGCTACAGGATTTCTTCACCGATGAAAAGGTACCGCGATCCAGGCGTGGGAAAATTCCTTTGCTCTGCGATCGCAACGGGATCTGTTGGGTAATGGGATACCGACTGGATGAGAGGATACGTGTGACTGCGGAAACCAGTCGGATTCTGATAGTGGGTTTCGAGCCGAAAGATTATTGAACGGCTGCATTCTCCCAAAGAGGCACTGAAAGTTTATTCAACAGTCACAAGGTCCTTTATGGCCTCGTATTTCATGTCTCCGATTCCTTTAACTTGTTTTAGCTCCTCAACGGACTTGAAGGCTCCCTGGGTCTCGCGGTGCTCAACAATACCTTGAGCGATTGCCGGTCCAATGCCGGGGAGACTCTCCAGTTGAGACTGATCAGCGGTATTGATGTTTACTTTGGTGGATTGTTCCGCCGCCTGGGTTGCGACCTCCTTACCGACTTCTGTGGGCGAAGTACCAAAAACTGGATTTGTTCCTGCTAAGGATAATGCCACAACCAGTAGTATCGAGAAAAATATTGACTTTTTCATGGCCCTCCCTCCTGACAGGCCTCTTTGGGAGCTGATGTCGGTGTGCTAAACCTGACAGCATGCTACCCAAAGGCCCAAAAAAAAGTCAAGAAAAAATATTGAAGGGAATTGCGCGTTAATCAATGACCGGCAAATCAGGGCAGAGAAAGTAGAATTTTAGCCCAATTGAGTACGACAGAACAAGACGGACAGGAGATTTGTTTACATCCGGAAAAGTTAGCTCGAACCGGGTAAGGTCATTGAATCTCCATGCCCGGTTCGGCACCACGCTGACACCTTCTTTCACCTGTTCCGCATGTAGCGTGGGACGGAGAGCGAAAGCCCCGGTTTAGCGATCAAGGCGCTGGAATGTTCGACCAATTCGATAGATCGAGAGTGTAATAGATCTGTCCCGAATCGGTCAGGCCGGCAAGATCGGAGAGCCAGTCTCCATTGAGATCACCGGCTGTTACCTGGTTAAGAATGCCCGGAATGACCTGCCAGGTGGTGAGATCGACCGTCAGGAAAATTTGGCCACTTGAAGTAACCCTTACTATGTCGTCGGTGCCGTCGCCGTCGAAGTCACCGGCTGTGACCTGAGCAAGAGCACCGGGAATGTTCTGCCAGGTGGTGAGATCGACCGTCAGGAAAATTTGGCCACTTGAAGTAACCCCTACTATGTCGTCGGTGCCGTCGCCGTCGAAGTCGCCGGCTGTGACCTGAGCAAGAATACCGGGAATATTCTGCCAGGTGTTAAGATCGAGGGTCATGAAAATCTGACCGCTGGAAGTGACACCGGCGATGTCGTCGAAGCCGTCACCATCGAAATCACCTGCTGTGATCTGATTAAGAATCCCCGGAAGATACTGCCAGGTGTTAAGATCGAGCGTGTAATAGATACTTCCGGATTCGGTCAATCCAACAAGATCGTCGTAGCCGTCGCCATTGAGGTCGCCTGTGGTGATTTGTTCGAGTCTCCCGGTCAATGACTGCCAATTGGATAGGTTTGAAGTGTAATACATGGATTGTGAGGAGGTAGCAGCGATAAGATCATCGCGACCGTCGCCAGTGAGATCACCTGCAGCAATTTGTTGAACATCTTCTCCATTCGCTTTACTTGCTGAAAAATCGAAC
>JAVEVM010000227.1:0-5993 GCA_034005055.1 Desulforhabdus sp.
GCGTTTATCTTTGGCGAGGCGGTCGTTGTACTCGATCCAGAGGTCGACCAATTTAGAACTGTCAAGAAGGGTTATTTTCCTGGTTTCCTGGGAGCGTGCCAATTCTTCTGCATCCCGCGTGAAACCGCCTGTCGTCACAAAGATTCCAACATCATCCTGATTGATGAGCGCCAAGAAGGAACGCAATTCATCTACGGCGATATTGTCTTTGCGCCGCTTAACCTGCACTTTGATTCGAGGGGGCCGAGTACCCAGAGGATCAGTCCAGGCATGAATATCGACCCCGCCATCTTTTCCAGGTGGAGCGATCCAGGAGACGTGATATCCCATCGCCTCAAGTAGAGCAGCTACCATTTCTTGTAAGGCATAAGGGTCTATCGCTGCGAGATAACCCGAGATTTCCTGCCAGGCTTGTTCTTCTGCTTCTTCAAAAGTGATTTTTGCTTCTAATTCCTGATTGGCATCCTCAATGTCGTCAGTGCCCTTTGGGTGCTGTGATTTACGCCATTCATGAAATAATTTGCTTGCTTCTCGATAAAAATCACCAGGATCAGGATATCTTTTCAGGGACTCTTTACCCTCCTCTGTAATTGACCAGATCCCCTTATTTTTTCGAAGCCAACCTGCTTTGACAGCATCAATGGTGGCAAAACGGAGAATTTTATCAAATCTGCGACTTCCGCTCTCGTATTCCCCTTTCTCGTGATCCGTTAGAGAAATACGGCTGACGACCTGATCTATCGCATCTTTGGCTTGAATCCCTTCAGGATAGTCTATAAGCACCTTGAAAAGAGTTCGCAATATCAAGCCAGTGCGATCCCTGGTAATTCCTTTTTTCGCCATCAGCGCTCCTCCATTACAGGCATCAATAGCTGTTAGCCAACCCTACCAGCGTCATATTCTCCGCTACTACATCATGCGGAACCATTAGATACTGCCACGGCTTGCCACCATTGCCCCGATTGTGATCCGAAGCATGACCGCACCACTTAACAGCCGCTTCCTTCTTCGCCAGAACCTCGGCAGCCTCCATCTCGTTGCGGGCCTTGGTTTCGACCATGTAGATGAGGTCGGTCGTTTCAACCACGAAGTCGGGTTGATATTCAAGATGGTCGTTACCCGACTTGTAGTAGATCTGAAACTGCCCCTTTGCAGGCTTGAACCATTTCAGTATGGTTTTGTCCGACTCTTTTTCGAGGATTACCGAGAACCGTCGTTCGGTGTCGGAATCGAACTTCTGTACTGGGTAGAGGCAGCGCTGAAATCCGCCGAAAACCATTTGCCCGATTTTGCTCTTTTCATCCACAGGTGGTCGGAAGTGCCGGACGCCATCGGCTGCGGCGGTAAACGCGCTTTGTTTCAGGGTTGAGAAACCCTTGCTGATCTTGACCTCGTAGTCGACGGCACTCTCCCACTGATGGGTCTGCATCTGAGCATGGATAAACTCGGCCAGTTGCCGCTGGTAATACTGCAGTACATTTCGCGCTTCGTCTTCTTTGAGATAGCTCAAAAGATGCTGCACCATTTGTCCGGACAGGTCATAGAGCAGGTCGGCATGAGCGTCGTAGGAAATGTCGTCGAAATCGATAAGTGCCCTCACAAGATAGTCTTCCAGTCGATTCTCTCGCTCGATTCCGCCAAGATCGCTTAGCGTATCTTCCTGACTGGTGCGTAAATGCTTGATGAGCAGATCACGGGATACCGGCTGAAAATTGATCGTCTTGGCATCAAGGGTAAAGGGGTGATAACCGAGCGTCACTTCCCCTTTGGGCACCACCAGAATCCGGGGGATATCGATCGATTGCTGCATCACGATTTGGGTGGTTTTGGCGACGATGGCAGCGACGTCAGGTTTTTCAACAACGCCTTCCAGCACCATCTGCTCAGGCACCAGCTCCGCCTCAACGCGCCGGGTTATTTCCGCTGCGATCTCCTCTTTGATCAGCTCAGAAGAGCTGGGTAGGAACTCATGCTCCTGGATGACCTTGTAGGCCACCTGGGCAACCCGTTGTTCCGCCGGGGAGGTGAAAACCGGTGTGGTTTGCACGGCAGGTTGTCCACCGGGCATGACCGGCGCGGTGGTCTGAGTTGCCAACCCCAGCTTCTGTTCGATGGTTGACGGCGAAACGACCGTGGTCTTTTTCTGAAAATCCTTTTCCGGCTCCAGAATCACCTGCTGCAAACGGATCACGGAACCGGCGCGATTCGCCTCGTCGATGATCTCCTGAAAACGGTCATGGGCGACGATATTGAGCCGATCGACCGCCACCACACCGGTCTTCTTGCCGTAGGGCAGACGCAAACCGCGCCCTATCGACTGTTCGATCAGGATACGGGCATTGGCAGCCCGTAGCGGCACGATGGTGTAGAGGTTGGTGACATCCCAGCCCTCTTTGAGCATGTTGACGTGAATGACGATCTCGGTCGGTTCTTCCGTGCTCTCCACCGCCAGCAGCCGCTGGATCATCTCCTCTTCAGCGGCCCCCGTCTGGCTAGAATCAACCTGGATGACCTTCTCCCGATAACGGCCCTCGAAGAATTTGTCCGATTGAATCAGATTAAGCAGTTGTCTGGCATGGGTGGTATCGCGAGCGATGACCAGCATGAACGGTTTGACGATCTTCTGGCTGGTCTGGCGGGCATAGGTTTCCAGCTCGACCTTGACGCTTTCGTGCAGGCGCACGCCATCTTCGAGTTTGATCTCTTCGAGTCTCTCCGGAGTAAAGTCGCTCGGCTTAAAGTTTTTCTGAGTGACCACCGCCGGTTCCTTGACGAAGCCATCGGCCATGGCTGTTGCCAACGGGTAATCATAGATCACATTCTGGAACGGCACCGCCCCCCGGGCCGTTTCGACAAATGGCGTCGCGGTCAGCTCCAAACCGATGATCGGTTTCAGCTCATTGATCGCCCGGATCCCGGCCGAAGCGCGGTAGCGGTGCGATTCGTCCATCAACAGCACCAGGTCCTTGAGACTGGCGAGGTAATCGAAATAACTCTCGCCGATATATTCGGAGAGGCGCTTGATACGTGGGGCCTTGCCGCCCCGGACCTCGGAATTGATCTTGGAAATATTGAAGATATTGACCTTCACCGGACTCAAAATATCAAAGAGGTTACCCGCCTTCGATTCGTAGTTGTCTCCGGTGATGATCTCGGGCGGATAAGAGGCGAACTCGGCAATCCCCTTGAAAACGTATTTGGGATGATTGCGGTTACTGAAGTCCTCGATCAGTTTGTTGTAGATGGTCAAGTTTGGCGCAAGGACGAAGAAGTTGTTGATCCCATGGGCCAGGTGCAGATAGCTGATAAACGCGCCCATGAGGCGAGTTTTGCCGACCCCCGTGGCCAGGGCGAAGCAGAGCGAGGGGAATTCCCGCTCGAAGTCGGTAACCGTCGGGAACTCGCTGCGGATGATCTCCAGCGCCGTCGCCAGGTCCGCCTCCTTGCGAGGAGGAACGATCTCGGTGATCCGGTCGAGAATTTCCAGGGAGCGCCGCTGCGGCGGCCGCAGGCTGAGACGGCCCGATATGGCATTGACATGTCGATTCATGGCTTTTCCTTAAGTTGTTTCGCCGCCTCTTCGAGTTGTTTCAGCGCCTCTTGTTCAAGAGCTTCGCGCCGACGCTGTTCGAAGAGGGCGTATTCCCCCTGGGCATGACGATCCGCCGATTCGCGAGAGACCCCGCCGGCGCCATCGAGCACGGCCCGTTCATTGAAACGCAGAAAATCGTCCAGTTTTTCCTTCCAGTTCCCCATGAAAATCTGCTTCCGCCGCCGGGCCTGATCTTCGGCATAGTCGAGAAACATGACCACGATCCGGTTCAGCTCGGTGATCTCTTCTTCATGCAGGTAGTTTTTGGCTACGGTCACATCCCCCTTGCGTACCACAGGCCCCTTCCAGGTGGTCAGTCCCATGTTGGGCTGGCCATGGTCGGCGCGATGGACAATGAGCTCAGGAGCGGTCAAGCCGGTGGCGGCAAAATGGAGCTTGTTCTGCACCACCTGAAAAAAGCGTTGGGTTTGCTCGTCGTTGGGCTGGTAATCGGCCGCCAGCGCCAGAATCTCCCGCAGTCGCAGGTACATGCGACGTTCGCTCGCACGAATGTCGCGGATGCGTTCGAGCAGCTCGTCAAAGTAGTCAGGGATTCCCGACCCGGGCGGATGCTTGAGCCGCTCATCATCCATGGTGAACCCTTTGACCAGATATTCGCGCAACCGTTCCGTAGCCCACTGGCGAAACTGGGTCCCCCGGGGCGACCGAACGCGATAACCCACCGCCAGAATGGCGTCGAGACTGTAATGCTTGACCGCCCGGCGGACCTCTCTTGCACCCTCGTGGCGAACTTGTAAGTATTCCTTACAGGTTGCCTCCGGATCGATTTCCCCTTCCGAGAAAAGCGCTTTCAGGTGCAGGGTGATGTTCTGCGGCGTGGTTTGAAACAGCTCGGCCATCTGCGCCTGTGACAGCCAGATCGTCTCGTTTTCGAACCGACATTCCAGCCGGGTTTTGCCGTCTTCGGTGTTGTAGAGCAGCAGCTCACCGTGAATATTCATGGATGTCCCTGTCCCTTGTGCACGCGAAGTCGCGAAGCCGCGGAATAAGTATGGTTGTTGACGATTCGCCTGATGCCGTCCTTGAAGGTGGCGGCACCAAAATTGACCAGCAGTCCCAGCGGGAGACCCAGCAGGCGCAGATAGGTCAGAAGTTGTTTGCCGTGCACGGGAAGAAGAGCTTCGACCGATTTCAGTTCGACCACCAGATCCCCTTCCACTAGAAGGTCGGCGCGAAATCCCTCATCGAATTTTATCCCGTCAAACTCGATGGGAACCGGCTTCTGCCTCTCGACCACAAACCCTCTCTTTTCCAGCATTCCGGCTAAAACCACCTCGTAGACCGACTCCAGCAAACCAGGCCCCAGGTCTCTGTGCAGGTGATAAGCGGCATCTACTACCTCGGCCGAAAGCTCTTCGATATTCTTCATTTCATGGTCCCCTGTTTCACGCGAAGCCGCGAAAGCGCGAAAAAATTCAAAGGCATTACAAATAGATAGATTTTCATTTTGGGGTTGCTTCGCGTTCTTCGCGGCTTCGCGTGAGAACGGAGAATCAAAGCAAATCCATCTGCCCGGGCTCAGGCGGTTTTTGCGGAAGATTCTCGACATTCAGGCTGTAATCGTCGTGCCCCCACTCACAGCGGGAGAGGACGGCATTGGGAATCTTTTTGATGGTCAGGTTCGGGAAGGCATCTGATCGACTGATAAAAGCTGAGCAGCAGACGAGTAATGAGCGAGATTCGCCCACTTCATCGGAAATCTGTTGTAACTGTTCGTGGGTCAGAGTCTGCGTGGTAACGTAGATAAAGTCCGTCTCGGTAGAGTGACCGTGTTGCCAGTAGAGCGTTTCGGACGGGGCATAGTTGAAGCCTTCGAGCTTACAGACGGCTTCGGCCATCATGGCTGAGTTGTATTGTTTGCTGATGACCCAGTTGCCCCACTTGTCTTTTTCCATCAAGGAAGGGGCGAGATGGTAATAGCGGAAGCCGCCGCCGCCTTTCCAGTTGACGGCTTTGCTGACGCCGCCCTGGTCGGTGCCGTCGATGACTTTTTGCAGGCGGGGGATGATATGAGTGTGACAGTGTTCACCCAGCTCGATCATGATCCATCGGCGACCCATCTTGTGGGCGACGGCACCGGTGGTGCCGGAACCGGCGAAGGAGTCGAGGACGAGGTCTCCCGGTAAAGAAAAATGCTTCAACACAATATCCAAGAGTGCCTCTGGCTTCTTTCCTGAGCGAAAATCCACACCGCCCTCGTGCCGACAGTTACCAAAATTTCCTGCAAGATCATAAAAATTTTCGATCGGCGATGTTTGAGCTTCTGCATCGGGTTCCAGCTTTGCCAGCGGGACACCTTGGTAGTATTTACCCTTTGTTGCAGTTGCTCGTGCGGGACCAGTCAAATATCTATATCCCAAGCCGTCATCCCCGATCCCAT
>JAVEVM010000228.1:0-5977 GCA_034005055.1 Desulforhabdus sp.
TAAAGTTCGAACATTCCCTTTTCCGAACATCCATGGAGCTTTCCGAACTGTTAACGCCTGACAGTTGATGGCGGTAGCTTGTCCGCCTCTTGGGGTGATGAAGCCACTGTAGGGGTTTGGAAAATAAACGGATCTAACCGGAGGACCAGAATGGAATCCTTGCCTCTTTGGAATAAATTAATGCGGTTAACACAAGACGATCAGAACAAGGCTGAATGGCACAAAAAGAGCAGCGAAAAATTAAAAGACCCGAATTTTGGTATTTATGGCGAATCCTACTTTCGAGAAATGTTGTGTATGGAAAGAAAAAGGTCGGAACGATCCAAACGACCGTTCTTGCTCATGCTGGTTGATTTCGAAAAGATAGGCTTTAATCATCAACGGGGCAGGACAGTTGGGGATGTCATAGAAGTCGTTCTTCGCACCACAAGAGAAACCGATCTCAAAGGGTGGTATCAGCATGACTCAATTGTGGGCGTCATTTTCTCTGAGCTCGGCGATGACAACGCCATAAATTCGTCGGAAGCTGTCGACAGCATCAGCTCAAAATTCATGTCCTGCCTCGCTAAGGTTCTGAGACCTGAGACGCTTGGGCAAGTCAACATTACCTTCCATGCCTTTCCGGAACAGAGGCACCCGGGATCGTCAAGAGAACCGGATGCAATGTTATATCCTCCTTCAAACGGAGCAAACAAATCCCAAGGGTTTTCCATTTTCTTGAAAAAGACCATCGATATCATCGGTAGCCTTCTGGCTATCGTCCTCTTTGCACCATTTTTTGTCCTGATTGCTGCAGCCATCAAACTCACTTCGAAAGGTCCCATATTGTTCAGGCAGGAGAGAGTTGGCCAATTCGGCAGAAAATTTACTTTTCTAAAGTTCAGATCGATGTATGTGAACAATGACGCTTCACTTCACAAAAGATATATTGAAAAATTCATAAAAGAAAAAGCTTCTTACACCAGTTGTGATAATGGCGCAAAGCAACAGGCAGTTTACAAAATTTCCGACGATCCGAGGGTCACTCGAGTTGGAAGATTCATCCGCAAGACCAGCCTGGACGAACTGCCTCAGTTCTTCAATGTTTTGAAGGGCGATATGTCTCTGGTCGGTCCTCGGCCCCCGATCCCCTATGAGCTCGAAAGCTATGATGTTTGGCACCGTAATCGTATTCTGGAAGTGAAGCCAGGTATCACCGGTTTGTGGCAAATCAGCGGCAGAAGCAGCTGTACTTTTGACGAGATGGTGCGCCTGGACTTGCGGTACAGCAGGAATTGGTCAGTTCTCATGGATCTTCGCATCCTCCTCCTGACTCCTTGGGTCGTTATCACCAGTAAAGGAGGCTACTAAATACGATGAAGAGTGAAGAGTCACTCGTTTCATCCTTCACCCTTCACTTTTCCATCAATGATCCGGAGGTGAGCAAATGCTTCGCATCGGTGTAATCGGTTACGGTTATTGGGGCCCAAACATCGTTAGGAATTTTAAGAGCACTAAGGGAGCCAGTGTTCCGATGATTTGCGATGACCGGCCGGATGCCTGCGACAGAGCCAGGCGGCAGCATGAAACTACCACCGTGGTTTCCGACTGTCGCGAGGTATTGAGGTGCAAGGAGATCGATGCTATAGCGGTCATCACCCCCGTTTCTACTCACTATGAGCTTGCACGCATGGCCTTGGAAAATGGCAAACATGTCTTTGTTGAAAAACCTTTCACGGCAAACTGCGCAGAAGCGGAGCAATTGATCGAACTGGCAGCAAAAAAGAACCTGAAGATCATGGTCGACCACACCTTTCTTTTTACCGGCTCGGTGAAAAAGATAAAGGAGTTGGTGGACACAAACACACTTGGCAAACTGTTTTACTACGATTCGACCCGTGTCAATCTGGGTCTATTCCAGCATGACGTCAATGTTATCTGGGATTTGGCGCCCCATGACCTTTCCATCATGGACTACGTGCTCGGAGAAAAACCCACAGCTTTGATCGCAACCGGCGAAAGCCACTTCAACGGATCGGAAGATATTGCCTATATCACCGTTTACTTCGACAACAACATCATTGCCCACTTCAATGTCAACTGGCTCTCGCCCGTGAAGGTCAGACTGACACTCGTTGGGGGCGAGAAAAAGATGCTCGTATGGAATGATGTGGTAGCCGACGAAAAGATCCGCGTCTATGACAAAGGGGTTGAAGTGGAAACGCGAGAGGGAGTATACGATCTTCTGGTCAGCTATCGCTCGGGAGATATGTGGGCGCCCAAAGTGGACCGCACCGAAGCGCTCCAATCAGAAGCGGAGTACTTCGTCCATTGCATCATGCATGATGAAACCCCTATCAATGACGGGCATGCCGGTCTGAGAGTTGTGAAAATGCTGGAAGCGGCTGATAGGTCTCTGAAGAAACGGGGCAAAATGGTGTATTTGCAGTGAAGAGAGAAAGCCATGACTCACCTATGCATCTCTGATGACGTAAAATTGGGCGAAAACGTCAAGCTCGCCAAATTTATCAACCTGTATGGTTGTGAAATTGGCGACGGCAGCAAAATAGGCGCATTTGTGGAAGTACAAAAGAATGCGAAAATCGGTCGCAACTGCAAAATATCCAGCCACACCTTCATTTGCGAAGGAGTGACCATAGAAGAAAACGTCTTTATAGGGCACGGTGTGACTTTCATTAACGATTTGTACCCACGCGCCACAGCGGCCGACGGCCAACTGCAAACAGAAGCCGACTGGCAGGTGATTCCTACGCTCGTCAAAAAAGGAGCGTCGGTCGGTTCCGGCTCGACGATCCTTTGCAATGTCACCATTGGGGAAAATGCCATAGTTGGGGCCGGCAGCGTAGTCACCAAGGACGTACCTTCCAACGCCGTCGTAGCTGGCAACCCAGCCAGATTTCTTCGTTATATCGAGTGATTCATCCAATCCGAATATCGAACTTACAGACCACTTTGGACACTGCACGACATGAAATTAAGTAGATCCATCCCTTTCCTCGATCTGGTTACTCCTCACCTGGAGTTGGAAGATGATCTCGTTTCGGTATTTAAAACAGCACTGAAATCGGCCGCTTTTATTGGCGGCTCGATGGTTGAACAGTTCGAAACGGATTTTTCCGCTTTTTGCGGAACACGTTATTGCATTGGCGTCAGTAGCGGGACCGATGCTCTGCGGTTCGCCCTGATGGCCGCAGACATCCGAAATAACGAAATTGTAATCACAGTTCCAAATACCTTCATTGCGACCGCCGAAGCCATCTCTCAGTCAGGTGCCCTGCCCCATTTCGTAGATATCCATGAACAGACCTACAACATGGATCCCGAGAAACTCAGGGAATATTTAGAGGTCCGGTGTGAGATCGATGATAATGACGGTAGGCCGGTCCATAGGGTATCAGGGAAGAAGGTTTCAGCCATAATCCCGGTTCACCTTTATGGTCAGCCGGCGGATATGGATTCAATTCTTTCGCTTGCACAAAGATACCACCTCACAGTCATTGAAGATGCCTGCCAGGCGCACGGAGCCGGCTACCTTTCCCGACATAAAAGTACCTGGTTTAAAGCCGGCTCAATGGGTGTTGCCGCCGCATTCAGCTTCTATCCGGGCAAAAACCTCGGAGCCTGCGGAGAAGCCGGAGCTGTGACCACGAACAGCGAAGAAATCGCCCGCAAAATTAGAATGCTCCGCGACCACGGCCAGGCCCAAAAATACCACCACGACATGGAAGGTTACAACGGCAGGCTCGATGCGATCCAGGCAGGGTTTCTCAGCGTCAAATTAAAACACCTTCCAAAATGGAATAAGCAGCGTCAAGAGTGTGCGTGTCGCTACAAGGAGCTCTTAGGCGGCTTGCACGGCATCATATTGCCTTTCGAGCCCTCCTGGGCTAAATCCGTGTATCATCTCTACGTCATACGGGTTCAAGACCGCACAAAACTCCAAAAGCAGCTCGCTGAAAACGGTATTGCAGCTGGCCTTCACTATCCCATCCCGTTGCATCGGCAAAAGGCTTATGCCGCCTTCGATTTTGCCAAATGCGAACTGCCGGTCACGGAAAGAGTTGCGTCGGAACTGCTGACCCTTCCAATATATCCGGGCCTTAGCGGATCTGACCAGCGGAGAATAGCCGAAAGCATAGCAAGATGCCTAAATGCGTAGCTGCTGAGTACCGGGGGCGATCCTCTGCCCTCTGAAATTTCGTTGATTCTTGGCTCGATCGCGCCGATTTGTATACAGGGTGCGCACTAGAATCAACCCGATCGGCAGACCATGGAAATAAAACTCGATCGACAGGCAAAAGAGCTCCCCGGTTGCGTAATGGACTGTAACCGAGTTGGCGGAGCTGGGTGTACGCAGGGCACAGAGCAGAGGGCACGACGCCAGACTTGATATCCGTTGCAGGCAAATCACAACCTTTTAAAACAGCCTAAGGAAGCAGAGGGCTTAGGGCATAGAGCAAGGGGCATGGGAAGTGATTCTGAGCACCATCCGCTATGCTCTCTGCTGAAGCCAATAACATAGGGGGAGACAATGCGTAATGCTACACTTAGAACCATGGCTATAGGACCAATCGCGCTTCTGTTGCTCATCTCATTGGGTTGCCAGGGCAGCATGCCCGTCTCCGCTGTTCCCGTCGACAGAAGCCTGGAGCCCTCTACCTCAGTGCTGCTGGGACCGGGAGATGAAATTGAAATTAAATTTGCCTATGCCGATGAGTTCAACGAAATTCAGAAAGTACGTCCGGATGGAAAGATCGAGCTGCAATTGGTGGGCGAGATCGATGCTGCGGGTAAAACTCCCGATCAGCTTAGGGAAGAGCTGATAAAACTCTATGCTGAAGAGTTGAAGTACCCCCAACTTGCGGTCATTGTGCGATCGTTTCACGGGAGGCGGGTATATGTAGGAGGAGAAGTCAACAAGCCCGGTTTAATAGAAATGCCTGCTCGAATGACGGCTCTCGAGGCGATTATGGAAGCCGGCGGTTACAAAATTGAGTCGGCGGAAGTTAAGAACGTCGTTATTGTGCGCCAGGAAAACGGCCGGCGATCTGCTTTCTTGGTCGACCTTAAGGATGCCATCTCGGGGCAGGATGTCCAAAGCGTCTATCTGGAACCGCGAGACATTGTCTATGTATCGCGCACCAAGATAAAAAATGCCAACCAGTGGATGCAGAACCATCTCTGGGATTTCCTGCCCCCCATCTTACCCAGTGTAGGCGTCGGATTTTAACTCAGATTTTTCTCGCAGAGACGCCAATAAAGCCAAGGTTTACTCCTTTGCTGTTCCATCGCGACCTTTGCGCCTTGGCGAGAGAAAAAAAGGCCTTACGCTGAGAAGCTGGAAACACAAAGAATGCTTTCCCACGTTCTGTATTCTGGCGAGAGAGCTCTTTCACTGCCATAACTGAGTCAGGAAAACGATATGCAATCGACACAACAGCAACCGAAATTTACAGAAAAAACACTGCGAGATGCCTACTTCGTTTTGTTCAGAAACAAGAACAAGATCATGCTCTGCTTTGCAGCGGTAGTTTTGACCGTGGCAATAGGCACCTTTTTTTCGCCAAGGATTTACCAATCGGACGCAAAACTGATGTTGCGCCTCGGTCGCGAAAGCGTCAGCCTGGACCCCACAGCGACCATAGGCCAAATCGCCCATATTGGCCAGAACCGGGAAACTGAGATCAACTCCGAGCTTGAAATCCTAAACAGCCGCGAACTTGCCGAAAAGGTAGTGGACGCCATCGGTGTGGAGAACATCATCTATGGCCTCCAAGAAGAAAGTACGGCAGGAACTGCTTCCCCGCTGCTCTCCAAGCTGCGCAATGCGATTAAAGGACTTATTCGGGTGCCCTTGATTGCACTTGTCAATTTGGTTGAATCATGGTCAGAACCAGATCCACTTGGGCAGCTAAAACAGCGAGAACTGGCTATCAACCTTCTGATGAAGCACCTCTACACAGAAGCCGTCAAAAAG
>JAVEVM010000229.1:0-5941 GCA_034005055.1 Desulforhabdus sp.
TTTCTTCCTCACATGTCTTGACGATCAGCTCCTGAATCTTCCGCCGACGGTCGTGGGCGCAAAATGATGCTTCTGTTTTTCTTCGACTCTCCAAGCATGCGCTGCACGAAATCACCATCCCCAGTATTCGTCCATCGCTCATCTCCCGCTAGCCATGGCGGCGCATCGATAGGCCGACCTGCAACGGTAGGGTGCTGTAAGGCGCGGGCGGGCCCATCGAATAGGTTGCCACAGGGGAAACCCGGTTGAGCAGTTTGCGTGTGGCACCAATCAATTGTTCAACTTCAGTGACGGTGACAATATCGGGAAAAGATTGGACCTTGGGGGGGGAATGGAACTATGAGCGCTTTAACTTCGCCTGAGCCGATTGGTTAGCCGAGATCTTTTGAATCGATCGTAGGGCAGTTTGTCAAGTGTGTTGACGACCCCGTTTCTCGCGTGGTGCCACACCGCGGTGCTGCTTGTCATTGCACACCATCAAATCGGCATAAAATGGGCCTTGACAGTACCGACAGCTCCTGCTAAGTACTAAACGGTCATAAAAGAATTGTAAGTCGAGCCTACCTCAAGTAACATATATTTCTCCTATGCATTCGATATAGAATATCATTTTTTGCTCCGACCCAGGGGAGGGTGCCATGGGAAGAACGAACAAAGTATCTTTGGTCGTAATGGTCTCGTTATGGTTCCTTGCAGGTCTTGGTGCTTATGCATACTCTGCGCAAATTGATTCGCTCCAGTTCGCTTACGACAAGCTTGTTGCCGATGTATTGGGGAACGAGTCCGCTGCCAAAGAGGTTTTAGGCAATCCAGAGATTATGGATGGCCATGTAGCGATTGAGACTACGACAGGTTCCGTTTATTTGGGAGAGGGGCCGGGATGGGTCTTTTTCATCGAGGACAAAACTGCCGAGCGCCCGTTCAACCTCATGGCCCTGATTACAGTCGCCGGTGAAGTTACACGCAAGGACACGAAAGGGCAGCCCCTGTCGCTCTCAGACTATGTTCCAATGGGGGGGATGAAAGAGAGTCTGGTCTCCTCACTGATCCCGGTGAGCTCGATGGAGGAGGCGTACAACCGGCTGGTAGACGAACTGCTCGGGCACACCGTAGGGAACCGGAGAGTATATGCGATCCCCAGCAGATTGGAAGGGCAGGTCGCGATTGAAAACTGGGAGGAGCAGCTCTTTCTCGGGCAGGGCCCCGGCTGGCTGTTCTTTGTGGACGACAATCCTCGAGCCAACTGGGAGCACGCCTGCCGATTTGTGCTTGTGACCGAAGCGGGGGAAATCCTGGTCACCAGGTCCATGACACCGCCAAAGGAGATGACTCCTTTTCAGGAACTGACCCCGGCCCCCTCAACGCCGGGTGAAGGCAATGCAATCGAGCAGTTGAACAACTCCCTGGATTCGACCGGAACCACTCCCAAGCTGAACGTTCTGCCGGGTGTGCCCAACACGCCGGCGACGAACCGCTGGGCGGTGATCGTCTCCGGGGGATATAATCAAGCAAGTAACTATATTCGCTACTGGAACGACTGTTCCTATTTCTATAAGACATTGATTGCCCATGGATTTCAGGATGACCACATCTACGTGTTGATCAGCGACGGGACAAATCCAGCGGCGGATCGCTCGAACGGCACCAACTCGTCGACCGACCTGGACGGCGACGGCGATGCCGACACACAATACAGCGCTACCAAGGCCAACATTACAGCGGTTTTCAACACCCTGCAGGGCCAGCTTGGCGCCAACGATATCCTCTACATCTTTGCCACGGACCATGGCGGGTCAAATGACATTGCCCCCTATGACGATCCGACGGTCAAGCTCTACCTCTGGGGCGAGACTATCACCGACTCCGAGTTTGCCACGGAAGTGAACAAGGTAACGACCAGGGCCACCGTTGGTATCTTTGAGCAATGCTTTTCCGGCGGGATGATTGACAATCTGCAGGCTCCCAATCGGGTGCTCATTTCCGCTGCGCGCTTTTGGGAGCTTTCCTATGCCATGGGCCCATCCTATGATTACGATGAGTTCTCCTATTATTTCACCTACGCGGCGGCCAATCCAGCCGCGGCCGACGGCAATGCGGACGGTGTGGCCAGCATGGAGGAGGCCTACCTCTACGCTCTGGCACATGATTCGAGGCAATCCGAGTCGATCAACGGCGATGGCGACAACGAGGGGGAGCATCCGAGCTATTACTCCTCCCCATGGGACCTTGGCCGGCGCATCTCTTTGTACGGCTTGGATGAGGAGGTTGCGGATCCCTGGTTGAGCGGCTACACGCAGGCCGAGGTGACGGAGAGCTTCCCGACGGGAGGTACGGCCCAGAGCTGGTCGGCCGACGAAGGTCGCTGGGAGTATACCCTCCCTTTCAGTTTCCCCTATTTTGGGGCAAGCTTCTCCAAGGTGACCGTGGACGCCAACGGCATCGTCTACCTTGGGACTCCTGGCGCCCCATTTTATTCGAACACGGTGAACGATCTCAAGGCCAAAATAGCCATAGCCCCTCTGTGGGATGATTTGACCGTCTATTCCTCGGACGGCGACGTCATCTACACCAGCGCGGATTCGCAATGGGTGACCATCCGCTGGAAGGCCCACACTTTTCGGGACGACCGCCCGGTTAATGTTGCCGTGAAGTTGAGCTCCTCCGGAGCGGTAAAATTTCTCTACGGCTCCGGCAACGACCATACCAGTAGGATCGTGGACCGCGACAAGACCATCGGCATTTCCAAGGGGGATGGCTCCAACTATCACCTGTGCCTGAGAAACGGTCAGTGGAATCTGGGCAACGCGACGGGCATCGAATATGCCCCCAAACAGGCATCGAGCCGCAAGGTTCTCTATTTTTGCGACTATAATTTCGGCAACAACTGGTTTCCCAGGGCACTGTCCCAGCTCGGACTGGACTATACCGTGGCGACCAGTTATGCGGATTTCGAGTCCAAGTTGAGCGCCGGTCGGTATGATCTGGTGATATTGCTCATGCACAATTTTGGACCAGGTGGCACCAGGCCGACTTCCCTGCCCAACTTCGAAGCTTATTTGAGTGGCGGCGGCAGGGCCATATTCACCGACTGGTATCGTGATCCCCGCTATGCACCATACTTTGGCATTACGTACGTGGGTGGTCCTGGTACAAGCGACCTGAACGGCGCCAATGACAACTCCGTGAATGTTACCAGTCCTTTCCTGAGCAGCTCGACGGGGAGCACAATGCTGCTAACCAATCCAGGCTGGTCCATCTTCTCCGTCGGAATGAATCTGAACGGCGCCAGCAAAGCCGCCAGTTATGCGCACAACGGCTATGTTGCCATTGCATACACCCCTAAGACGATTATCAATGGGCCGCTCAAGGACACATTCGCAGACGACGATCAGGGGCTTGCGCTGGCCAAGGCGGAGATTTCCCGCGTGCTCGGGTCCAGGGCCTTGCCCGCAATCCTGAGCTTGCTGCTTGATTGAAGCTTCCGGCAAATTATGATTCGGGCTGAACCTCCCGAACTACTGCGTAGCAGGCGGCGTTATATCAATTATCATTCGGTGCTCCTGATGAATTTGCTGACCACCGAGGTGGATACAGCCAATGCCCTTGCCGCCAAGGCCGGGGGTACACCATGGTCGCAAACCAGTTGTCGGGCGAGGGCGGACCTCACCCTGGAAACCGGACGCCGTCGGCTGCCGGATTGCCGTTCCTTCGGGTCGATCTGTTCTTCCTCACATGTCTTGACGATCAGCTCCTGAATTTTCCGCCGACGGTCGTGGGCAGAAAAATGGTGTTTCTGCCTTTCTTCGGACTCTCCAGGGATGCGTAGCACGAAATCGTCATCCCCTAGTATTCGTCCATCGCTTATCTCCCGGTCGCCATGCCCGCGCCTCGATACCACCTCGGATCAGCCGCGAAGCGGTTGCGGTACTCCCGATCATTGACGACCCGGCGTCTTTCCATTCCCGCATGAGCACGTAATGCAATGTCCCAGGCAGGTCCAACCTCGCTTGCCGTGGCATGCAAGCTCCCCACACGCAATGGATTCTATCTGTCATTCCTCTGCAATACATTCGGCAGTAATTAACAAGTCCACGAATTCAAGAACGTCCCTCGCCGCATGCAAAGCCTGAGAGCCCGAAGCACTTAATCGATCTGATCGGTTTTCCGCCATCAGCATTGAGGCGCGCCCTCGCCCCGGAAACCGGACGTCATCGGCTACCATAAAAAGTCAACTAATTGAAGAACGCAAGGACGTCCCTCCCGCCCCTTCAATTCAAGAAGGTCCCTCAGGCCCTCTGTCTTTTCGCCTTTTCTCAACTACGCAGTGGACGCCTTCTCCCGATTGAGCTGCCTTATAGCACAGATTATCCGACTGACACTCAGCCTTGCAGGTATCTCCTGATTTCCACCGGTTGATGAGCCCCGGTTCACGGATGAGAGGACGAGAAAGGGAGACGTAATCAGCCAGATTATCAGCCACAAGATGCTCAGAAACGGACAGGGAGCGGATTCCGCCGACCAGCATCAGCGGCATACTGATACTTTCCTTGTACCTTCGAGCAGCGTCCAGGTAGAACACCTCATCTTCTTCGGATTCGATTTTGCCTTTCCGCATAGGATTATTCCTGCCCGAAAAAAGGGTTCCCCCACTCAACTCAACAGCATCTGCTCCGTCCTTTTCTAATATGGACGCGGTGGCGAGCATGCCTTCAATGTCCTGTCCACCCGTTAAAAAGTCAGAGGAGTTCAGCTTGAAAAGCACCGGCAGGTCTGGTCCCACGCATTTCCTTATACTCTGAAGCACTTCCCTGACAATTCTCGTCCGATCTTCTATATCCCCACCATATTCGTCTTCTCTCTTGTTGAAGAAAGGAGAAAGAAACTCACTCAGAAGATACCCGTGAGCAGCATGGATCTGAATCCCGTCAAATCCCGCTTTTTGAGCTCGCAATGCGGCCTGACCGAAAGCATTGACCACCATTCGGATATCCTGAATGGTCATAGCCCTGCAAAAATATCCTTTGCTTTCCACAAACAGAGAGGAGGGTGCCATGGGCTGCTGGCCGGTCAATTCCACATCAGACTGGGATCCTGCATGACCGATCTGCAAGACGATTTTGCCTCCAGCCTTATGAACAGCTGTAGTCATTTCGAGAAGACCAGGGATGAACCTATCGTCATGGATCAACAAATGTCTGGGCCCGGCCTGCCCTTCCGGGCTGATATAGGTGTGGCCGGAAATAATGAGGCCCACTCCTCCCTTAGCGAGCTGGACCATGAGATCAATGAGCCTCTTTGTACAACTGCCATCAGTCGCGGCCATTCCTTCCCAAGTGGCAGACCTGACAAATCGGTTGGGTAAGCTCATTCCCTTGAGACTGGCTCTTTCAAAGATTCCTGCCATATGATCTTCTCCTTATCAGTGCACCCTGAGAGCCTTAAATGGAGCTTCTCTTTGATCCACAAGGTACTCATTTACCAGTCACAATCCCGAGTTCAATCACCCGAAGAGCTTTTGCCCGGTGAAGCCTCGAATGGCTGTGGATTGAACGATAGCGTGAACACCCAAGTGCGCCCTGGCCCCCTAATCTCGGGGCCAGAGTTCAGGTAAAAAATATCAAAGTGTTAGCGCGGAGCAGGAATGCTCGTCCAACTGGCTAGATCAGAGCTCAGAAGGAGCTTTCCAGAGTCATTATTGCCAATAAGCCGGCTTTCACCTGCTGAGGTCAAATTTACCGTGGTCATTTGCCCGAGTCTTCCGGGGATGGCATACCAATGGGAAAGGTTAAGCGTATAATATATGCTCCCATCGGCACCAAGTCCTGCCAGATCGCTCGTTCCATCCCCATTCAAGTCACCGCTCACCAGTTGATTGAGAACACCTGGAATCTGGACCCATGTTTGTAGATCGAGCGTGTAGTAGATCTGTCCGTCGCCGGTG
>JAVEVM010000230.1:0-5933 GCA_034005055.1 Desulforhabdus sp.
TCGCGCCGCTGCTAACAAGCCCAAAGGCGAATAGGAAGAAACTGAAGTATTGCGCACCACGCGGGTCAATTCTTCTGAGTAGAAATGGGTCAGCTTTCTTGAGCGCCCAAGTTGGCTGAATAAAACTACTTGCCACCGGGCCCGCGTCCCCGAACATGAGTGGCATCCGACAGACTACCACTTCGGGGTAACGCGCGATCATCCCTTGCTCTGTGAGTACTTTGTGCTCGCCGTAAACGTTCACGGGACAGACCGGATCTTGCTCCCGATACGGCGCCTTCAGTCCGTCAAATACCAGGTCCGATGAGGTGAAAAGGCAGGCTATGGAGCGATCGGAACAAAGGCCGGCGATATTAATGGAAGCCTCCACATTAACTAGGTAGGACTGTTCCCAGTTAAGCTGGCAAAAGTTGGGATTGGAGATCGCCGCACAATGAATCACTGCGTCCGGCCGAACCAGTATGAACAATTCCTTAAGTTGACGGTAATCGGCTAAATCAGTCTGGAGGGTTGTTACGCCCGGAATGATTATTGAGTGATTCAGATAGATTCCAGCCAGCTCTCGGTCCGCCTTGAGCATTCGGCAGATGTTCCATCCGAGAAAGCCACTGGCACCTGTGACGAGCAATTTCTTCATACTGAGTTGAAAGCGGAGTCGACCGCGGCTGCTGACACATAATGGGCATGCAAGGCGCCATCCAAGAGCAGAAAGGAGTTCGCTCTTACGGAAATGACAGCAGCGTCGGGATGCTCTACGAGCTCTTTGAGATGAGGATGTTCATCAAGGATTTGCCGGCGGAATGACTCCACTTCTGCAGGTTCTTCAATAGTTGTGCAGACGCCGGAGATGGTGAGCGCCTGAATGGAGGTCCTTTGCTCCAGTCCTTGCTTGGACCTTGTATCAATCAGCAGGCTCACCTGGGGGTTGTTAAGCAAATTTGTATACTTGCGTGTTTCTTTCCGAGTCACCATGTAGATGATGCCCGCTTCCGGGTTCGCCACATATGTCATGAATGAGCAATGAGGAACATTGTTATGACAGGTGGCCAGAACACACATGCTATTTTCCCCTATTAACTGTCTGATTCTCTCGATCATTGCTCAAGCCTCAGGATTACATTCAAAAAATGTCGAACAAATTATCTGATGAACCTGGAAAAAGGTAGCAACCTGTACCATAATTGCTTTGCGTTTGTCCATTTTGAAGAATTTGAACCGGAACCATAAGGAGATAGTGAATGAGAATTTCTGTCTTTCAGATCGACGCATTTACCTCTACCTTGTTCGCGGGCAATCCAGCCGCAGTCTGTCCTCTCGATTCCTGGATCGACGCCCGGCTAATGCAGTCCATAGCAATGGAGAACAACCTGTCGGAGACTGCGTTTTTTGTGAGGTCTGGGGCACATTATGATCTGCGGTGGTTCACACCCTCCATGGAAGTCGATCTTTGCGGCCACGCAACACTGGCGGCCGCTCACGTCATTTTCGGGTACATAGAGCCCTCTCTTGATTCAGTCCTGTTTCAAACCAAGAGTGGGCCTCTTTCGGTACAACGGCAGGAAAATCTTTTGTCCATGGACTTTCCCGCCCGACCCGGGACCGCCTGTGCTGTGCCCGACGAACTGAAAGAAGCGCTTGGCGAATCTCCCCAACAGGTGTTTTTGGCCAGGGATTATCTCGTCGTGTATGAATCCGAAGAGACAATAAAGAGCATGAGCCCCGATTTCAATCAATTGCTGCAAATCAAGAATTGCCTCGGAGTCATCGTCACCGCGCCGGGCATGAAATCCGATTTTGTATCGCGGTTTTTCGCTCCCCAGGCGGGAGTCCCGGAGGACCCGGTCACCGGTTCCGCCCATTGCACTCTGGTGCCCTATTGGTCACAGCGGCTGAACAAAAAGAAACTACACGCTTTCCAGCTCTCCAGAAGAGGTGGTGAGCTCTATTGCGAGGATTGGGGAGATCGAGCTCGGATAGCGGGCCAGGCAGTCACCTTTTTGGAAGGCTCGATAATCCTCTGAAAGAAGCTGAAAATCTGCATCTGCTCAATGCATGGATGTCAAACGAGTTGAGGCCAGAGTCACATGTAGCGGATTATCGTTACATGTGACTGCTTTGGCGAGGACATCCCAACAAAGCAACAAAGCAGAATCGGTCATTGTATACCCGTGTTTTCTAGTAATAGTGGCGGTTAATCTTCAACGCGCGTCATTGTGACGGGCTCGTCAAGTCCTCTAATGGTGAAATAGACGTCATTGCCTTGCACGAATAATCTTACGCCAAATTGAGGCTCTCCGGAAATATCCTTGTCGTTGATGGTCCAGGTTTTCCATTCCATTACTTTCTTTCTGCCCCGCCTCCAGGTACGAAAGAAATAGAGACCATAATCGTCTCCGTGTTTTGTCAGTGTGTATTTGACATAGTTGTTGTCCGGGATGTCTTTATGTTTATCGCGGACAAAGTAGCACTCCCAGGTTCCCAGCAGCAGGGGATCCGGCTCTTGCACGACGTTACAGAAGGCATCGGGCTTCACACCTGTATCCTGCGAGCTTCTTATCTGGCCGGTGGAACACCCGACAAACAAAAAGACGACCGCCAGCAAGAAAATTAGCTTTCTCATTGAACCTACCTCCTTGCCGGGTTCTCAAGCGGACTCGGCTAATCACATCTTAACATTCGGAACAGGCATGTCCAGCAAGCCATCTTCCCGAAGAGAAATCCGCTTCCTGCTCTCTCATTCTCCCACTACTTCGCTCAATTTTTGCACCGCCTGTTCGAGCTCGGAAAAAAGATCCAGCGAAAGGGTAAGTCCTTTCTTCGACGGGCGAAACTCTCCATCGTCTCCCTTGTAGTAGACTCTAAGGTCGACGTATTGTTTGCCTTTGAACACGGTTATCGAAGCTCGAACTTCCTCTAAAGGATTCTTGGGAAAACTGTAAACGACTTGGGGATCTTTACTCATAAGTTGTTCCCTGCTTTTTTCGCGTTAATCGGAAGAAGTATCGCACTTGGGAAAAGAGCGCACCGTCTCTTCACTCATATTCTTCATCGATGTCACAGCTGCATAACCCTCTCCCTGTCAGATCAAAACAAATCATATTGCACGCGAGTGTCAACTGATTCCATTAAACAAAGAGGAGCAACCTTTGGGTGCTCCTCTTTTCTGATCTCTTGGAATGAGGCGGTCTTTCCAGCTATTCACTTTCCATTTTCGCATCCATCAGTCGGCGTGAAGCTACCTCATCCGTAGCGTAATCGGGCAGCAGGATCGGGGCAATCATGGGGTTTTCCACGCCGGCACCAACCAGTTCCTTTTCAAACCGGGCCACGTGCTCCAGCGTCAATTGTCTCAGCTCCACTCCGCCGGAAACGTAGTTGGCCGCATTGACGCCCGCGCGTCGGCCAAAAGTGATGATATCCTGCAAGCTGTTGCCCATTAACCTATTTTCACCGTGGATTCCTCCTACGGTTTCACCGGCTGCGAATAATCCGGGGATGTCGGTGGCTGCCGCAGCATTGATCGCAATTCCTCCGTTCTGATAATGGAGAGTCGGGTAGACCAGCATGGGTTCCTTGCTGATATCAATGCCGTGGCGGTCGAATTGGATAAATTTGGCCGGCAGCTCTTTGCGGACTGTGCCTTCTCCATGCAAAAGATCGATCATCGGCGAATCCAGCCATAATCCGAACCGACCGGTAGGCGTGATGACGGCCTTATTCTTCTCTACAGCTTCTTTGATGAGCTCAGCCGATTCCACGTCCCGGGGCTCCAGCGGAAAACAGAACTGCTCTCCGTCGATGTTCAACACATGAGCTCCAAGGCCGCGCACATTTTCGGTAATGAGCAGGCCCACGTTCTGTTCCGGATAGGCAACTCCGGTTGGATGATACTGGGTAGAGTAGAGGAAGTTGGTGCCGACACCCGCACGGTAAGCCATAACTACGCCATCCATAGTGGCGCCGTAATGATTGGTGGTGGCAAAACCTTTTATGTGAAGGCGGCCAAAACCACCGGTAGCAAGTATGACGGCTTTGGCTCTTGCAATGAAAAATTCACGGGTCTCCATATTGTAAAGGACCGCACCGGCGCATCTGCCATCGGTATCGAGAATCAGTTCGACGGCGGGGCAAAATTCAAGCAGCGTGATGAGGTCGCGGCGGTTGCGCGCTTCATCGCGCAGCACTCGCATGATTTCAGCTCCGGTCATGTCACCGGACGAATGCATGCGTTTGCGTGAAGAGCCACCAAAATGACGTACATCGAGGCGGCCGTCCGGAAGCTTGTTGAACATCATGCCGAGCGATTCCAGCCAGGCAATGGAAAGGGGCGCATCATGGGATAAGGCTGCAACCAAATCGGGCTGGTTGGTGAAGTGACCGCCGCCAATCGTATCCAAGTAATGATAGAAGGGTGAATCACATTCTTGCGAGGCACCCTGAATGCCGCCCTCAGCCATCATGGTATTGGCGTCGCCGTGGCGCAGCTTGGTTGCCACAATCACCTTAAGATCTGACTGGGAGGCCATAAGCGCCGCCGAAGTACCCGCTCCGCCGCCGCCGATGATCAGCACATCAGTGTCGAAATCGACGCTGGAAAGGTCCAGGCGCTCCGACTTGAGCATCGACCGCGACTCCAGCATGCTTGCGACTTCTTCCGGAAATGCCTGCCCCTTATTCGGCCCCACCTTTACCGGCCGACGCCCCTCCTGTTGATAGTCGGGATGAAACTTGTTGAGCACAACTTCACGTTCTTCCAAACTCAAAGCGGGATAATTCTCTCCCCGCCTGGCCTTTTCAACTCGCGCCGGCCGTGTGGCCTCTACACGCTTGATCAATTCTTTCATCTCGGGAGTGTAACCCATGTTTTTCTCCTCGTTTAAACAGTATGAATACGCATATGCTTTTTGCCGAGACCGAGGGGTCCGGCAGGTATCGACATCGAGTAAATGCGCAAGCTGTTAGCGCCGGCGCTATTGTTTATGGGATCACAGGTATTGAGTGTCTTTGGGCATCCAGGTGCCAAGAGGGGCAAAATCCGGTTCACGCTCCCGTTCCTTGTAGAGCTTGGCCAGCTCATCTTTGCTCATTTCTGTTAGCTTTCCAAGCATTTCGTCATATCTGCCGGCCTCTATCTGTCCCACCCGTCTGCTCAGGTGCTCCGCACTCGGCTGGATGTATTTCCCGTAAATTCGACGAGCCAACTGTGCTATGTGGTACTGCGGCAGCTCACCCATACAGCGGCTGGCACATAAGCCACACTGAATGCAGTCGAACGACAGTTTCGCCGCCTTGGCTATGTCTCCCTGCTTCAGGGCAGAAATGTAATCGAGCACCTCGACGCCCATTGGGCATGCTTTTGTGCAGTTATTACACGCAACGCAACGGAACAGCTCCGGATAAAGTGCGAAGATCGCCTCGGCCGTGGGCTCGATTTCATCCAGACTGTAGGCGGCCCGGTTGGCCGGATAAAAAGGAATCTGAGCCAAATACATATTCGGTTCTACGACGGTCTGGCAGGCGAGGCCAAAATGGAGCTTATAGTCCCCTTCCTTGCGGTAGACGGTCGGACAGGCACCACAAATTCCTCCGCGGCAGCCGCATCCCCGCAGAAACTTGAAGCCGGCAAATTCCATAGCCTTCATAATCGTTAGAGTCTCCGGCACTTCATACTTTTTCCCCATCACATAAATGGGAATCGTTTTGGCGCCTTCCGGAAGAATAGCCCGATCTCCGGTGGCAACCTGTTGGGTTGGAGTGTTCTTGGTTTGAGCGGTTTGTGCATCTGACATGTTCTCTCTCCTTAGCGAAAATGCAGCCAATTCAGCTATATGGTAACCCGAAACGAAGGGCCTTAATCCATTGCCAAGAGTATGTTCTCCGTCCTGGCTCTATAAGTGTTTGCCGGTAAAATGCGGCCGGTTGGCAGCCCTGCT